>JAGNPU010000132.1 GCA_017989485.1 Neisseriaceae bacterium | reverse complement strand
TGGCACCGACGTGGCGGCCTTAGCCAAAGCCTTAGACAGCGTGGCGCCCTGGCTGGCTGCCGTGTAAATCTGTAACGTATTTAATCAACCGCCGTAATCTTAAGATTGCGGCGGTTTTTTTGTGCCCCCTGCACGGCCAAGCAAGGCGCCCACGGCATGAGTCGTGGGCGTTTGCATTGAGGAACCATTTTTTATGCGCTGCCAAGCCATAGGCTTTGATTAGAGCTGTGTTACTAATAATGCGTGTCTAGGCGAATAGGCTTAGGCGTGGCACAACCAACATAATAATGATGTGTGACAGGAGAACGCAGATGACGAAACCCAACCAAGCCGCAATCGACCCGATTACGCTGTCGGTGGTGCGTGGGGCTTTAGAAACCGCCCAGCGAGAAATGACGCTGACGCTCGAAAAAACAGCGCGCTCCAGCGTGTTTAATTTGGCCCATGACTACAGCAATGCCCTGTTTGATCACCTACCTGAAATGATTTTACAAGGGCAAGACATTCCCATTCATTTAGGTTCTTTGATGCCCGCCATGAAGGGCGTGGCCTCATTTTTTGGTGAGGACATCCACGAAGGCGATGTGATTTACCACAATGACCCCGTTTTTCATGGCAGCCATATTTTGGATTGCTGTATGTATAAGCCGGTTTTTTATCAGGGTGAGCTGGTGTTTTGGGCCGTGTGTAAGGGCCATGTGACTGATATTGGCGGGCCCGTGCCAGCAGGTTATAACCCTGATGCGAAAGAGATTTACGCCGAAGGCTTACGCATTCCACCGATTAAAATTTGGGACAAAGGGCAGCGGCGTGAAGATGTGATCAATCTGTTACACAGCAATATGCGCTCGCGCCGTGATCAAGAGGGTGATTTGAACGCCCAATATGGGGCTTGCCGTGTGGGTGAGCGCAATTTGCTGAACCTATTGGATAAGTATGGTCTAGAAACGGTTCAGGCGGCCATTGCTGAGTTGAAAGACATGGCTGACCGCCACATGCGTGGCCTAATTGGCAGTATTCCAGACGGTACTTATCTCGGTGAGGCGGTACTGGAAGATTCCGGTCATGGCTTGGGTGAGTTGACCATTACTGCGGCGATCACCATCCGCGCTGATCAAGTCCACATCGAGGTGAATAGCCCGCCACAGGTGCCGTATTTTATTAACTCGTATGCGGGCAACTCAATGTCGGGGGTGCTGTTGGGCCTGATGATGTTTGCGCAGGTGCCGCCGCCTTATAACGAGGGCCTGTACCGCTGCGTCAGCGTTGGCCTAGGGCCAAAGGGCACCTTGTGTAATGCACAAGAGCCAGCACCTCATGTTAACTGCACCACCACGCCGATGGAAACCTTAACCGACGCAGTGCGCATGGCGTTTGAGGCGGCTGCGCCGGATCGAGTCACAGCGTCATGGGGGCATGCATCGGGCATCAATATTGCCGGTGTTAACCCCGAAACGGGCGAGCAATATGTGACCATGGTGCTGGCGTCGATTATTTCTGGTGCGGGCGCCACCCAGCAAATGGATGGCTGGCACGCCTGTGGGCCGCTGTGTTGCTTTGGTGCGCTGAGCTCGGGTGACATTGAACTGTTGGAATATCAATACCCGATTGTGATCCACCGTTACGGCCTAGCCGAAGACAGTGGCGGCGCTGGTGAGTATCGAGGGGGTTGTGGGACGGTGTGGGAAGTAGAGCCCATCGATCATCAGATGATGGTCGTGGCTTTTGGTGAAGGGCGGCAAATCCCCACTATGGGGGCAGCTGGCGCGGTGAACGCCTTGGTGCCGCGTAAGCTCGGACGTCTGGAAGTCAGTGCCGCTGATGGTTCTGTCGTTAGCCACATTCAAAACGCCATTTTGCATATTGAGCCAGGCCAACGCGCGCGCAACATTAACCCTGGCGGCGGTGGCTATGGCCATCCCTATTTACGCCCTGTGACGGCGGTTTTACAGGATGTGGCCGCTGGCGTGGTGAGCGCCGAGGCTGCTGAGCTGGAGTATGGGCTTGTGTGGCAGGCCGATGGCCAGCTCGACGAAGCCGCCACGGCTGCTAAGCGGCAACAGGCCTAAGTGCCCCTCCTAATTCATTGCTAAGGATTCATCATGAAACATCAATTTCGTTTAGGCGTGGACGCCGGCGGCACTTTTACCGATTTCGTTTTGGCTCAGGACGACGGCACCATTCATTTATTTAAAAGTCCTTCAACGCCGGAAGACGGTACCTTGGCGATTGCCGATGGCCTACAACAAATGGCCACCAAGCTCAATCGCAGTATCGAGGACATTATTGGCAACTGTGATTTATGCATTAACGGCACCACCGTGGCCTTGAACGCCCTGATTCAGCAAAAAGGCGTTAAGGTTGGGCTGTTGTGTACTGCAGGGCACGAAGACAGCATCGAAATTCGGTTGGGCCATAAGGAGGAGGGCTATCGCTATGATGCAGGGTATCCTCCGGCGCCACAGCTGGCGCCACGGCATCTTCGTTTCCCCGTGCGCGGCCGGATACTGGCCGATGGCAGCGAACGAGAACCGCTTAACGAGGACGATATTTTAAAGGCCATTGCGGTGTTTAAAGCGGAAAACGTACAAAGCGTGGCCATTTCGTTTGTGTGGGCGTTTCGGCGTCCTGAGCACGAGCAGAGGGCTAAGGCTTTAATTCAGGCACACTTGCCCCACGTCTTTGTGTGCTGTGGCAGTGAGGTCTATCCGCAAATTCGAGAATACACCCGCACTTCAACCACGCTGGTGAATGCGTATTTAAGCCCGGTGATGGGCGCCTACGTACACAAGATAGACCGTTATTTTAAAGATTTAGGCGCCTTGCAGCCGGTGCGCTATTTCCAATCGAATGGCGGCCTCGCCGTCGGCGAGATCATGCAGGAGCGGGCGGTGAATGCGATTAACTCAGGGCCCGCATCGGCGCCTCAGGCGGGTTTGTTCATTGCCGCCCCGTTTGGCATCGACAACGTCATCACTGTCGACATGGGCGGGACGTCGTTTGACATTACCTTAGCCAAAGGCGGTCAGACCAGCCTAAACCGCGACATTGATTTCTTACGGCACCGCATCGGTGTGCCCATGATTCATGTGGAAACCTTAGGGGCTGGCGGCGGCTCCATTGGACACGTGAACGCATTCGGGATGTTGGAAGTAGGGCCGCAAAGCGCCGGCGCCACGCCTGGGCCGGCTTGTTATGGTAAGGGCGGCGAGTTGCCGACGGTGACCGATGCCAACCTAGCTTTGGGCTATTTGAAACCGCAGGCCGTTCTGGGTAACAGCGTGACGCTAGACTTAGCGCGTGCCCAGCAGGCAATTGAGGAGCATGTGGCCAAACCCTTGGGCATCACCACTGAGCACGCGGCCTATGGCATCAGTGCCATTGTGAACCAAAACATGGCCAATGGCATTCGTCGCATTACCATTGAACAGGGCTATGATCCGCGTGATTTCACTTTAGTGTGCGCTGGTGGTGCTGCAGGGATGCACATCATTGATCTGGCAGAGGAAATGGGCATCACCCAGATTTTAGTGCCCAAGTTTGCCTCCTGCCTGTGTGCTTTCGGGCAGATTATTTCTGATGTTAAATACGCTTATTTGGCGACGGAAACCATGCATTTACACGCGGGTGCTGATTTGGCTCGGCTCAATCAAACTGTGGCGGCGATGGCCGAACAGGGCATCGCCTGCTTGCGTGAGGATGGTTTTTCAGAAGCAGACATCTTTATTGAGCGCAGCATGGAAATGCGCTATCGCGGTCAAATTCACGAATGCAGTGTGGCCATTCCCAATGGTGTGTTTGATGAAGCGTTAGTGGCTGAGATTTTAGCCGCTTTTCATGCACGCCACGAGGCTTTGTTTACCTATGCTGAGCCTGACAATCCGGTCGAGTTAGTCAACGTTGAAGTTACCGTCAGAGGGGCGGTGACCAAGCCAGATATGCCGACCATTGTGCCGGCGACCACGGCGATTGCAGCGGCACAAAGTGGGCGCCGCAACATGATTATGGCAGCCGACTATGCTTGGGTGGACACCCCAATTTATGATGGCAATGCTTTGGGTGCGGGCCATTGTGTGGTAGGGCCTGCTTTAATTGAAGAGCCCACCACAACGTTGGTGGTCAAAGCCGGTTGGCAGGCAGATTTACACGCCTCAGGAACTTATCTACTGAGCCGCTGCTAGGCCGATTGTTCAGCAAGTCTGCCGAGCCGTTGGGGGTGCGGCAGACTTGCTGTTTCAGTAGCGCATCGCTATACTGAATGGCATAAAATAAGCAATGAATACAAAGGATAACTGGGGCGACTACTGGTATGGGCAGGACATCAATAAACCAGATGCGCACTCAGATTGGAAGAGGAGTTGATCATGGTTTGTCGTGTTACCCCTGATGCTTTGGTCGGTACTGCCAGTAGCTGGCAAAACCAAATCACCGAAACCTATTTTCCGTTAACCGTGGCGCTGGCACAGCCGCAGCGGTTTCAGGGTCAACTACGGTCGTGGCCGTTGGGTGAATTGACCTTGTCTTATCTCGCTTCTGATGCAGCCGCGTATCAGCGTGATGCTAATCATGTGCGTCAAGCCGATACGGACGCGGCCTTTCTCATCACTTTGCCCGTTGAAGCAGGCGCATATTACCAGCAGCTACAGCGGCAGACGATGTGTCGACGGCAAGATTTTGTATTGCAATTGTCGTATGAGCCGTACTGCTTTGATTATCGTCAGGCCAATGCGCTGTGGGTCTTAAAAATTCCCTATGCGGTGATGAAGCGTCATTTACGTCATCCAGAACGTTATGGTGCCTTGGGTTTTAATGGCCAGACCGGTTTGGGTGCACTGTTTGGACAATACGTTCAGTCTATTGGGGCTCAATATCTGGCGCAAAATCAGGCCCTGATTGACCCGCAGTTGTTGAGTCGGCAATTGTTGGAGCTGTTTGCGCAAGTGGCGAATCAGGATGAACGGATTTTACAGTCGAACGAGTCGAGCGTGCGCAATGCTCATCTGCGTCGGATTGAAGACCATGTTGCGCAACGTCTGGATCAGGCCGATCTGAGCCCTAGTGGTGTGGCGCAAGCCTGTCAGATTTCGACCCGCTATTTGCACGATTTATTCAAAGACACAGGCTGTACCTTTAATCGTTGGCTGTTGCAGCAGCGCTTGGAAAAAGTACACGCCTTACTGAGCCATCAAGCAGTGGCGCAGCCATTGGCCTTAATGGCTTATCAATGGGGCTTTTCAGACCCCTCACATTTTTCACGCGCGTTTAAAAAACATTATGGTTATTCACCGCGAGACCTTCGCCAACAGGCGGTAGATGGTTAATGAATGCAGGGTGAGCGTTGAGGCGTGGCAGGCCTTATGGTGTGTTGGTTGGCGATTGCCAGCAGGCAACCAAGGCCAGTGGCTCTGGAACGCAAGCCTCAAGCTCTTCGCTAAGTAGTCGACTACGGCGTTCTAAACCATGCTGCCGTTGGCGGATTACGCCGGCCGCAGGGGTGGTTGTAGGCCTGTGCCGCCAAGATGGTCTCCAAGGAGGCCGGTGGCTGGAGGGTACGGACAACGGCTATGGCAGGCCTTCAGGCTTGCCATTAAGCGCCTGCTCACCAGATTTTTGGAAAGTATGCTTGAGCTGATAACAATCGTACGAATTTTTTCGAAAAAAGCTTCGATTGACCCTCATATTTATATACGAGTTTTATCGAAATGGCGTATAGTACGAGAAAACTCGTAAAGGAGTGGTCGTGCTAAAACGTCTATTGATTTCAGCCTGTCTGGAAGCGCCCAGATTGGCGGGCACCTGGATGCCATGTGTCAACCTGAGCCACATGAGCAGGGGCCATTAATGAAGACCACGGCCGTGCCTTCCGGCCTGTGGCCAGCCGCCTGGGTGGTGACGGCCGTATTCATGTTGTCCAACTCACCCACGCCGCTGTATGTGTATTGGCAGCAGC
>JAGNPU010000131.1 GCA_017989485.1 Neisseriaceae bacterium | reverse complement strand
GTGGTGGTCAGTGGCACCGACATTACGCGCCCCAGCGGGCAAATCAAACTGCCGGACAAAGAACGCCCCGTGTTCAGCGCCTGTCGCAAGCTAGACATCGAATTAGAAACCGGCTTCATCGTTGGCAAGCCGACCGAGCTGGGTGAAACCATCAACATCGACAATGCCGAAGAGCACATTTTTGGCATGGTGCTGTTGAATGACTGGTCGGCACGTGATTTACAGCAATGGGAATACGTGCCCCTAGGCCCGTTCAATGCCAAAACGTTTGGCACCTCTATTTCGCCATGGGTAGTGACCATGGCTGCGCTGGCCCCATTTCGCTGTGCCGGCCCTGAACAATCCCCCCAGCCTTTGGCCTATTTACAGCAATCTGCCAACCAAAACTACGACATTCAGCTGGAAGTCGCCATTGCCGTAGACGAAGGCGAAACCGTCATCACCCACACCAACTTCAAATACATGTATTGGAGCATGGTGCAGCAGCTGACCCACCACACCATCGGTGGCTGTAACGTCCGCGTCGGCGACATCATGGGCTCGGGCACCATTTCCGGCCCCACTAAGGATTCACGCGGCAGCCTGCTGGAGATCACCTGGAACGGCACCGAACCCTTGGTGTTACACAACGGCGAAGAGCGCACGTTTATTGCCGATGGCGACACCTTAATCATGCGCGGACATTGTCAAAAAGAGGGTTTACGCATCGGCTTTGGCGAAGTGAGCGGCACCATCTTGCCGGCCCTGTCCTTCCCATTTCAGGCGTAAGTCGACATGAAACTCTACGGCTACTTTCGCAGCTCGGCGGCCTACCGTGTGCGCATCGCCCTTAACCTTAAGGGCCTTGCCTATGATCACGTCGGCGTTCACCTGGTGAACAACGGCGGTGAGCAGCACGGTTCGGCTTATCGGTCCTTAAACGCCAGTGCCCTCGTGCCCACGCTGGTAGACGGTGATTTGGTCTTGGGGCAATCTCTGGCCATTTTGGCGTATCTAGAAGAAGCCTATCCTGATGCACCGCCGTTATTGCCGACCGATGTGGCCACGCGTGCCCACGCTCGGGCATTTGCCGCCGCCATTGCCTGCGACATTCACCCTTTGAACAACCTAAGGGTTTTGAACTACCTCAATCAGCCATTAGGCGTTGAGGCGGCGCAAAAATCAGCCTGGTATGGCCATTGGATCACCCTTGGGTTTCATGCTTTAGAAGCCCAGCTGGCGCGCCATGGCAGCGGCAACTTTTGTTTCGGCGACGCGCCGGGCCTTGCTGATTGCTGCCTCATCCCTCAGGTGTATAACGCCTTGCGCTTTCATGTTGACCTTAACGCCTACCCACACATAGGCCGTATTTATGAGCATTGCCACACCCTAGACGCATTCATACATGCCGCACCAGAAAACCAACCGGATGCCGTCCAACAAGGAGAACCAAAATGAGCTTTAAAATCAAACAAATTCACCACGTTGCCTACCGTTGCAAAGACGCCAAAGAAACCGTCGAATGGTACAAACAAATGCTGCACATGGATTTCATCTTGGCCTTTGCCGAAGACCACGTGCCCTCAACCAAGGCTTTCGACCCTTATATGCACGTGTTTTTGGATGCGGGCATGGGCAATGTTTTGGCCTTTTTTGAGCTGCCGACGCAGCCTGAAATGGGCCGCGATGAGAACACGCCATCGTGGGTACAACACTTGGCCCTTCTGGTGGCCGATCGTGATGAACTGATGAAGGCAAAAGACCATTTAGAAGCCAACGGCGTCAAAGTATTGGGCGTGACCAATCACGGTATTTTCCACTCGATATACTTCTTTGACCCTAATGGCCACCGTCTTGAACTCACCTACGACGACGAAGCCGCCCCTGAAAAAATTGGTCGCATCACGGAATCCCTCAAGCAAGAGATGTTGGCAGAGTGGTCACAAACCAAACGCGCACCCAAACACACACATTTTTTACACGCCAGCGAACTCGACAATAATCATTAATTATTGTATCAACGTCCTGTTGGGTAACAGCAACAAAAAACAGGACGTTGCGCATCGCTGCAGGCGCGCCACCAGCAGTTTATAAAAATACCAGGCCGCCTTACCCACCGTGCACCCCATAACCATATAAAAACGGGGCACGATAAAACCAACAAAGAGAAACCAAAGAGGACTAACCATGAATCAAAACACGATTAACGTGACGGACGTCATTGATGAGCACAAGCTGGGCCGGCGACAAATCTTTATTTTACTGATGTGTGGCTTTTTGATGATTTTAGACGGCTTTGACATTCAAGCCATTGGCTATGTGGCCCCCGCCATCATGCAAGAATGGCAGTTGGACAAGGCCGTCCTAGGCCCTATTTTTGGTGCCGGCCTGTTTGGCCTATTGCTGGGTTCCTTGATTTTCAGCGTGGCCGCAGACAAACTGGGTCGACGCCCCATTTTGATTGGCACCACCTTCTTCTTCGCCGTGTGTATGTTGATCACGCCGTTGGCCACCACGGTTGAGCAACTGGCGTGGATACGCTTCGTCACCGGCCTAGGGTTGGGCGCCATCATGCCCAACGCCATGGCCTTGTGCGGCGAAATCACCCCGAAACATCAGCGCATTTCCGTGATGATGTTGATCTCAGGCGGCTTTACCGCCGGCGCCTTACTGGGTGGCCTGCTGGCCGCCATGATTATTCCACGCTGGGGCTGGGAATCGGTGTTTGTGTTCGGCGGCATTTTGCCGTTGATTTTGAGCATTGTGATGGCCTTCACCCTGCCGGAATCCTTACAGTTTTTGAAAACCAAGCCCCAAAACACCCCAAAAATCAAGAAAACCCTGCGCAGCTTCTTTCCGCAGCAGGCCATGGATGAGCACACCCAAATCGAATCCATCGTGAGCAAAGAATCTAAGGTGCCGTTTGTGGCCCTGTTTCAACACAACCGTACTTTTTTCACCCTCACCATCTGGCTCATCAGCCTATTGAACATGATTGGCCTGTACTTTTTATCTAACTGGTTGCCGACCTTGGCCAAAACCTCGGGCTTTGACCTAGAGCAAGCTGTTTTATTGGGCGCCATGTTACAGCTGGGCGGGCTATTGGGGACAGTCTTATTGGGCCGCTGGATTGATAAAAATGGGTTTTACAAAATCTTGGTGCCGTCATTTGTGCTGGCCACCTGCTCCGTCGCCCTGATTGGCGCACTGGTCGGCTCCACCGCCGCCCTCTTTGCCACCGTGTTTGTGGCTGGCTTTACCGTCATCGGCAGCCAGCCAGCCATCAACGCCTTGGCGGCCAACTTCTACCCGACGGAGCTGCGCACCACCGGCGTGGGTTGGAGCCTAGGCATCGGCCGTATTGGTTCGGTGATTGGTCCCGTTCTAGGCGGGCAACTGGTCGCCATGAACTTGGGCATGTCGTCGCTGTTTGTGTTTGTGGCCATTCCATCCGTGGCCATCATCGCGGTGCTGTTGATTCAAAAAGCCGGCTTAAAACGCCGTGCCATGGCTTAAGCAACGCGGCCAATCAAAAAACGGCAGGCCAATGCGGCCTGCCTTTTTTGTGGCTAAAGCATCCGCCTAAACCGACGGAATGCCTAGTCCATCCTCCAAAATAAACCGGGCGCCACGATACGCCAACATAATCGTCGGGGCATTGGTGTTGCCGCTGATGATGTGGGGAAAACTGGAGGCATCAATCACCCTTAGCTGGGCAATGCCCTTCACCCGTAAACGCTCATCCAAAACCGAATCAGACGTGGCCGAGCCCATGGCACAAGTGCCCACAGGGTGAAACACGGTGAGGGCATAATCCTTCACAAACTCAGCAATGGCCTCATCCGACACCCGCATTTCTGGCGCAGGCATGATCACCTGGCTGATGATTTTTTTCATGGCCGGCGTCTCAAAAAACGTCAGGCCAAACTTAACCGCATCGACCATGGCCTTTAAATCATTTGGCTCGGCCAAATACTGCCCCTGCACCACAGGCAAATCACGCCAATCGGCACTTTTCAGCTTCACCTGCCCCCTAGATTCTGGGTATAAATGGCCTAGTTTTAAGGTAAAGCCTTCCACCACTTGCTGATCTTCCCCTTGTTGACGGCCAAAGTTTTCAATCAGTGGAAAAGAGTGAATTTGCGTTTCACGTCGGCCATCGCCATCGAGGTCAAAAAAACCACAGGCTTCTAAAATATTAGACGAGGCAATGCCACGCTGAAACAACAGCCATTCCAAACCATGTTTGATTTTTTTCCAGCCCATGCTCTCACGCACAATGCTGATCGGCTCTTTTAATAAACCGCGCAAATTAACATGGAGGTGATCTTGATAGTTCTTGCCCACCTGTGGCGCATCCAGCACCACGTCTATGCCCAAAGCGGCCAAATCGGCTTTCGGGCCAATGCCCGACAACAGCAACACTTTCGGCGAGCCTATAGCGCCGCTGGACACAATCACCTCTCGATTCGCCCTGACCTGATGGCTACGTCCCTTTTGCGTGTAGACCACGCCCGTGGCCACGCGCACCTCAATCAGCAAACGCTCGGTCGTGCAGCCGGTCAACACCGTTAAACGAGGATTGCCCTTCACGCGATTAAGCCAGGCATAGCTGGTGCTGGCCCGCCGCCCCTGATGGACGGTTGCTTGAAAAAACCCCACGCCATCGCCTGCCTGACCATTAAAGTCATTCACATAGGCATAACCCATTTCCTGGCCAGCGCGGATAAAGGCCAGGGACAAAGGGTGGCGATAACGGTTTTCACAAACATACTGATTGCCCTCAGTCCCGTGATAAGGCAGCGTCAATGACTCATTGTTTTCTGACGCCACAAAATCGGCCAAAACGCTGGCATAATCCCAGCCTTGGCAGCCATAACGCGTCGCCCAATCATCATAGTCTTGCGCCACGCCCCGCACATAGGCCATGCCATTCACGCTGCTGCTGCCCCCCAAAACCTTGCCTTGAGGCACCTCCATCTGCCGCTGATTCAGATACGGCTCTGGCTCGGTCACATACGGCCACGTATGGTTGGCCATCATATACGGCATGCCGGCAGGCATTTGGGCATGAATCATGGTGTCTTTCGGCCCAGCCTCCAGCAACAACACGGTCACATCTGGATTTTTTTCAATCAGCGTTGTGGCCACCACACACCCGGCGGAACCGGCCCCAACAACAATGTAGTCATACTGGTTCATCATCTTATTCTCCGGTAAACAAATAGCGCACTGAACTGGGCGTCAAACTGCCTTTTTGATGAGGATTAGACTGACAGCCTATGGTCATTATATTCACTAATATATTAGCCTTCGTCAATGATTTTTTACACATTCTGCACTAGGCCAAATAAAACCGTGCCCCATCCTGACCGTTAAGGGGACGGTGGGCGGGGTGAGGCCAAATAGCAGCCCACAAGCCAACCCAGCGGCCACCAAACCCAACATAAAAAAAACCTGCCGTTACCGGCAGGGCTATGCTCACTCACCAACCTTCACCACGCTATGCGGTGGCAAACAGCTTTTTGCCCTGCCACAGAGTTAAGCCACACACCAACAGCTCGACCACCGTCGACAGTAGATAAACCACCTGATAGCTCATCAGTACGCAATAGCCGTATAGCTGCGTAAATCATCAGGCTAATCATCATCAGCAAGCCTATTCACTTTTTAAGCCAAATGTCTTACAGTCGGGGTCTACTTAAGAAAGACACGACACACATGACCGAGCACAGCCTGCCCAATCCTGAATACGTCATCGAAACCCATCCTCTGGCGCCGTTTATGCCCAAGCACGCCAAGGTGTTGATGATGGGCACCTTCCCGCCACCGGCACAGCGCTGGAGCGAGTCGTTTTACTACCCCAACTTTAGCAACGACATGTGGCGCATCATGGGCCTGATTTTCTTTGCCGATAAAGATCATTTTTTGGATTTGGCGCATAAAAGCATTAAGGCCGATGAGATTGCCGC
>JAGNPU010000130.1 GCA_017989485.1 Neisseriaceae bacterium | reverse complement strand
CGTCACGCTGATATTGCGCCGCACCGGCTTCTTCCACAAAGCCGCTGCCGCCGTGGCATTGCACCCCAAGATAGGTCACTTCTTGGGCCATTTCGGTACACCAGCCCTTGACCAGAGGCGTCAACAGGTCCAAACGCCGTTGCTGATAGGCCTGTGCCTCGCCCGTTAATTTTGCCAAGTCCACTGCCTGGCAGGCTAAATAGGCCAAGGCTCGACCCGCTTCGGTGAGGCTGCGCATCAACAGCAACATGCGGCGTACGTCTGGGTGATGAATAATCGGCCCTGGTTGACTAAAGCCTGGTGCCACGCCCTGAACCCGCTCTAGGCTATAACCTAAGGCATGCTGATAGGCACGCTCGGCAATCGACACGCCCTGCAGGCCCACGGTCAGCCGGGCATTGTTCATCATGGTGAACATGCAGGCCAAGCCCCGATTGGCTTCGCCGACCAGATAGCCAACGGCCCCGCCATGGTCGCCAAAACTCATCACGCAGGTTGGGCTGGCGTGGATGCCCATTTTGTGTTCAATCGACAGCACCTGACAGTCGTTGCGCTGCCCTAGGCTGCCATCGGCATTGACCAAAAACTTAGGCACCAAAAAGAGGGAAATACCCCGCACGCCTTCTGGCGCGCCAGGCAATCTGGCCAAGACCAAATGCACAATGTTTTCTGCCATGTCGTGCTCACCCCAGGTGATGAAGCACTTTTGGCCATGGATTAAATAATGCTCGCCCGCGGCCGTGGCCGTGGTGCGTATATTGGCTAAGTCTGAGCCGGCCTGCGGCTCGGTCAAATTCATGGTGCCGCTCCATTGGGCGCTCACCATCTTGGGTAAAAAAGTGGCCTTCAGGGCCGCAGAAGCATTTTGTTCTATCGCCTCCACTGCCCCCTGGCTCAAGAGTGGACACAGCCCCCATGCCATATTGGCCGCATGGATCATTTCCTGTATCGGCGTGGCTAAAGCAAACGGCAGCCCTTGGCCATCGTATTCGGTGCCAAACTGAATGCCGCCCCAACCGCCGTCGACAAAGGCCTGATACGCCTCTTTAAAGCCGTCGGGGGTCGCGATGTGGCCGTCGGCGTCTAGCTTGACGCCGGCCACATCACCGCTGTGGTTGAGCGGCGCAATCACCTCTTCAGCCAGCTTGGCACCCTCGGCCAAAATGGCCTCAACCAAATCGGCACTGGCGTCTTCGCAGCCACAGGCCGCCGCCACGGCCGCAAAATCATGCAGGTCATTCAACACAAACAGCATGTCGTCAATGGGGGCTTGATAAGTCATGTGTCCTACTCCCTTACATGTATTGGCCGCCGTTCACAGACAGGTTGGTGCCCGTGATGTAGCCAGCGTCGTCTGCGGTTAAAAAAGCAACGGCGCGCGAAATGTCTTCTGGCGTCCCCAAGCGACCCACCGGCACGCCGGCAATAATCTTGTTCAAAATGTCTTCTGGCACCTGGCGCACCATAGGCGTGTCAATATAGCCTGGCGACACCGAGTTGGCGGTCACGCCTTTGCGTGCGCCTTCTTGGGCCAAAGACTTGGTCAAACCATAAACCCCTGCCTTGGCGGCCGAATAGTTAGATTGGCCAAACTGACCTTTTTCGCCATTCAAAGAAGAAATATTGACGATGCGGCCCCAGCCTTGCGTGCACATGGCGTCAAACACCGGCTGAACCATATTGAACATGGCGCTCAGGTTGGTGTCGATGACGGCGCGCCACTGATCGATGCTCATGCGCTTAATCGGTGCATCACGGGTGATGCCGGCATTGTTGACCAAGATGCTGATGGGGCCATGATCGGCCTGAGCCTGAGCGTAAAACGCCACGCAGGCATCAAAATCGGTCACGTCTAGCGGGTATAAGGCCAAGGCACAGCCTGCAGCGCTCATCTCTTTTTGCCAGGCCAAAGCGGCGGCTTCGGTGGCGGCACCGGGGTAATAGGTGCCAATGACTTTACGGCCTTGTTCAATCAACGCTTTGCACATTGCTTCACCTAGGCCGCCGTGGGCACCGGTCACCACTGCTGTTTTTTGTTCCATGTTGAGACTCCTGTTGGTTGTGTCGCGGCCACGCTTGTGACCGCATTCGGGTTGGGCATAGCGCGCCACACTCGCGGCGCCTACTTGATTAATTTTTGCACCTGACGCGACAGGGCAATGCTGCCGCGTTCTGAATACTGTTGGCTGCGCGCCTCGATTTTGGGCAGCTCATAAAGGTAGTTCACCATCATGCTGGCCGCTTCTTTTTGGCCTTTTTCCGAGGTATCGGCCTGCCAGTTGATTTGGCACAGCTGCGCCCCATTGCTCAAATGAAAGTGGGCCACGGGGTCTTTGGCGGTTTTGCCATCGCGTTTGACCACGCTCAGGTAATGCACGGCCAGGCGAAGCAAGGCGTCTTTTTTGGGGTCTTCCCCTTTGGCGATTTTTTTGGGCTTGCTCGTGGCCGCGTGGCCATTGAGCTGCAACCACTCTTTGCCACCGGGCAAGGGCATTAATGCCGCCTCATCCAAACCGCTCAACCAGCGGTTGAACCCCGGCATGGGCGACAAGGTGGCAAAATGCTTTAGCTGGGCAAACTCATCACGCAGCTCTTGCACCACCTGCTTGATCAAGAAATTGCCAAAGCTAATCCCAGCCAGGCCCATTTGGGCATTGGAGATGGAGTAAAATATGGCGGTGTCGGCCTTGCTTAAGTCTTCCAAAGGCGCCTCTTCGTCCAAAAGCTTTTGCACGCTGTCGGCAATGCCTTTGACCAAAGCCACCTCAACAAAAATCAACGGCTCTTTCGGCATGCTGGGGTGGAAAAAAGCAAAGCAGCGGCGGTCTGAATCCAAGCGGTTTTTTAAATCTTTCCAGCTCTTAATCGTGTGCACGGCCTCATAGGCAATCAGCTTTTCCAGGATTTCGGCACTGGACTGCCAGCGAATTTGCTCTAGCTGCAACAGGCCAATGTCGAACCAGCTGCTGAGCAGGTTTTTTAAATCGGCCTCTAAGGGGGCAAGCTCCGGATTTTTCTTTAACAGACGCAACACTTCGGCGCGCAAATCCACTAAAAACTTGACCCCCGACTGCAGCCCATTAAACTGTTTTAACAGCTTAATTCGGCGCGGTTCCAGCGCCTGGCGCAGCGCTTGCTCGGCCTTAACCTTAGGCTCGGGCAGCGCGCAAGCGGCACCGTCGTGGCACTGCTGCCAGGCCACAATCGCGGCTTGTAATGGCTCGGCCTCAACGCCATAGTCGCTTTCGGCCAATAGCCGCAAAAACCGCAGCCGCCCTAAGTCGCTTAAGTGTAAAAAGTGCGTGCCTAAGGTGGCGGCGCGGGCACGGGCGGTGACCTGACAGCCATCCTTGGCGAGGCAGCTGTCTATCCACTGCCGTAAGGTGTCGATGTCTTTGCCATCCAGATTGGGGGACAAGGCCGAGGGCGAAGCAGACACCGTCGCGCCCTCCTGGCCGCGCCAGCTCTTAGGCAACCAGCTTTTCAAGGCCTTATCAAATAGGCTGGTAGAGGCATGGTTCATGGTCATTCTCCCTGGATATGGTGCCGAGCCAAGCGGTGGCTCAATGTGATTTCAGGCTAACAGAGTCAAAAACATAAATCAAGTATTAATACTTGCTTTTATGTTGGAATACCCTTAAAGTGACACTCACTAACCCGAAGAAAACCCAACTGAAAAGGCTAATATGACCAACTTACATGGCTACTATTTAGAAGACTTAACCCTAGGCATGAGCGCGGCCTACGCCAAAACCATTACCGATGCAGACGTGGTGTTGTTTGCCGGCGTCACCGGCGACGACAATCCGGTGCACATTAATGCCGAATACGCGGCCACCACCCGTTTTGGCCAACGCATCGTCCACGGCATGTTCAGCGCCGGCTTGATTTCTGCGGTTTTGGGCACGCGCCTGCCTGGCCCTGGCGCCATTTACATTGATCAACAGCTGAGTTTCAAAGCGCCTGTTCACATCGGCGACACCGTGACCGCCACCGCCACCGTGATTGAGATCGACACCGAACGTCGTCGCGTCAAGCTGGAAACGGTCTGCACCGTTAAGGGCCAAGTCGTGGCCACCGGCGTCGCCACCAATATGGTGGACCGTCGCCCTAAAGACGCCTAAGCCTCAACCCCTCAGAAAAGGAATGACTATGTTAGTCGATGTCAAAGACAGTGCCCTATTGGTGATCGACGTGCAAAGCCGTTTGCTCGGCGGCATCCACCAAAGTGAAGCCTTGGTGCAAAAGTGCGCGGCCTTAATCACCCTAGCGCAGGCGCTAGACGTGCCCGTATTGGGCTCAGAGCAATACCCTCAAGGCTTGGGCCACAGCGCCGACGCCTTGGTCGCGCTGATGGGCCAAGAGGCCTTTACCGGCAAAACCGTGTTTTCCTGTGCCGATTCGGACGAGTTCTGTCGCCGTCTGGCCTTGACCGGCAAAAGCAGCGTGATCTTGTGCGGCATGGAGGCTCAGGCCTGCATCGTCGAAAGCGCGTTTGGCTTCTTGGCCCAGGGCAAAACCGTGTACGTGGTGGCCGACGCCATTTCGGCCCGCAATCCGCAGGAAACCGAATGGGCCTGCCAGCGCATGCGCCAGGCCGGCATCCACATCATCAGTGCCGAAATGTTGGGCTTTGAGTGGGTACGCGACGCCAGCCACCCGCAGTTCAAACTCTTTAGCAAACTTTTGTTGCGCTAACACCAACGCCCAACGCCAGGCCTTAATCATCAGGGCCGCGTTGGGCGTTGCCGTAGGGGAAGATAGGCAGATCATGTATACTCTCTCGTTCCGACAATTGGATTATGTGAGCATGGCACAGCAAACAAAACTGGCGGCCTTGGCCGACGAGGCCGAGCGCAACCGGATGTTGGCAGAAATGGCCGAGCAGTCGACCGACATGATTTCGCGCCACACCCCCGAGCGCGGCTGTTTTATTTATGCCTCCCCCGCCATCACCCATTTATTGGGGTATAGCGTCGAAGAAATCATCGGCGTGTCGGCCTATGATTTATACCATCCCGACGACGTCGAAAACTTCAAACGCCGCACCCGTAACGTCAACTACAGCCGCGGCATGTACACCCATACCTATCGCTTTCGCAGCAAAAGTGGCGCCTACATTTGGCTGGAAAGCACCAGCCGCACCATACGCGACAAGCACAGCGGCCACATCAAAGAAATCCTGGTCGTCTCGCGCGACGTCAGCCATAGAATCTTGGCCGACCAAACCAATCGCCGCCTGGTTCAGGTCATGGAAAGCACCAGCGACATGGTGATTTTTGCGTCGTTGCAACATGACATTAAATACGTCAACGAGGCCGCCCGCAGCACCTTATGGCAACACCAAACGCCGCCCGAACACCTGACCTTGGCCGACCTCTTCCCCGCGGCCGACCATCACCATTTATTACACCATGCCCTGGTTCAGGCCAGCCTGCACGGCAGCTGGCGTGGTGAGCTCACGATGTGCCACGGTGATGGCCATCAAACACTGCCCGTCTCCTTAGAGGTGTTGGCCCATATGTCGATGACGGCAGAACTGGAGTATTTTTCCCTCGTGGCCCACGACCTCACCGAAGCCAAGCAGGCCGAAGCCAAACTCACCCAATACCAAACCGAGATTGACCACGCTGGGCGCATGGTGGCCATGGGCGAACTGGCCTCTAGCCTGGCCCATGAGCTCAACCAGCCGCTGACCGCCATCGTCAACTACTTGCGTGGCATTGAGCGGCGTTTTGCCCAAGAGCGCGACGTCACCTGGGCCGACATTGAATACCCCATCAAAAAAACCACGGCCACCGCACTGCGCGCCGGTGAAATCATCCACCGCATGATGGACTTTACCCGCCAGCGTGAGCCGTTTAAAAAAGAACTGTTTGGCCTGCATGACGTCATCGACGATTTGGTGGAGTTCTGTACGCCCAAAGCCAAACGCCAGCGCGTGCGTTTTGTCACCG
>JAGNPU010000129.1 GCA_017989485.1 Neisseriaceae bacterium | reverse complement strand
AGGCTTGCCAAATAAATAAACGCAATGTCATAATTTAATCGCTCTATCGTAGAAGGTTAGGCTACCTTAGAGCGAGTAGCATGTTAGTGCTCATAAGTTTCCTGCGTACAGGTTGCTGCATTGGTGCCCACTTCGGTGGGCATTGGTGTGTCTGGGCGGTGTGTTGCCGTGGTGAGGTGTGTCAAAATTTGCGTCAATCGCGTTTTTTTGTTTTATGTGTTTGGACTAGGGCTGAAGGGCTCTAGGCCTAATGGTTTGGGCAATACACAAGAGATGGCGCGATGGCGCCTCTTTTTTTTGCCCAAATGTGGCCTGTCGCTTGAATCGTAGGGTGGGATGGTGCTTGCAGAAATTATATATAGTATATAGTATACAATTCATAAAAACAGGGAGAAAAAGCAATGACCATCAGTGTGGGTGATTCGGGTTTTGACGTGGCCGTGGTCGGTGGGGGCATTATTGGCCTAAGCGTGGCGCTGACCTTACAAAGCGAAGGCAAGCGAGTGTGCCTTATGGAGGCCGGTGACGTTGGGCGAGGTGCGTCTTGGGGGAATGCTGGGCATTTGGCCACAGAGCAAATCGACCCGATCGCCGACGTTGGGGTGTTGAAAAAACTACCCAAGATGCTGTTAGACCCGCTGGGGCCGCTGCGCCTAGACTGGCGCTATTTGCCACAGCTGACGCCGTGGATGATCCGGCTGTTGTTGAACTTACGGCCTAAGGCCTTTGCCAACACCTGTGCGGCGCTGATTGCGCTCAATAGCCACAGCTTGCCGGCGTGGTTGCGTTTGGTGCAACGGTGGGACTTAGGGGCTTATGTGCACACACACGGTTCTTATTTGGTGTGTGAACAAGCCGCCAGCGTGGCCACCGTACAGGCACATGGCGCCCGCTTGCAGCAGCGTGGGGTGGATAATGAATGGGTGGATCAGGCGCCACTGTTGGCGGCGCTGCCGGCCTTGGCCAGCAATCAGCTGGGCGGGCTGTTTTTTCCTGAGACGGGCCACGTCACCGATTTGCCCGCTATTTTGGCGCGCTTGACCGCAGCCTTTACGGGCCTAGGCGGTACGGTGATGACCTGCTGTGAGGTGGTCGACGCGCGGCAGGGGCCTGAGGGCGTGGTCTTAAAAAGCAAGCAGGATCACGTGGTGCAGGCGGCCGAAGTGGTGGTGGCCTGTGGCGCGTATTCTAAACCCTTAGTTAAACAATTATTAAACTTGAGCGTGCCCTTAGACACCGAACGGGGCTATCACCTGATGTTGCCGCAGGCACAAGGCCTGCTGCCCGTCCCTGTGTCCAGCGCCGACAGACGCTTCATCATGACGCCGATGGACGCCGGCTTACGCCTGGCCGGCACGGTGGAGTTTGCCGGCCTAGATGCGGCACCTAATATGGCGCGGGCACAAAACCTACACGCTTTGGCGCAGCCGATGTTGCGCGCGCCATTAGACCTGGCCGACAGCAGTGATTGGATGGGTTTTAGGCCTTCTTTTCCTGATTCTTTGCCGGTGATTGATCGGGTTGGCCGCGTGACGCTGGCTTTTGGCCACCAGCATTTGGGCCTGACCCAGGCCGCATTGACCGCTGAGTTGGTGAGTCAGTTAATGCATGACCGTACGCCCACTATTCCTTTAACCCCTTTTCGAATTAACCGTTTTTAAGCCATACAATTTACTAAAAAAGATAAATAGTTAAAAAACTATTCATAACAAAGGAGAAACATCATGATTGCCGTTCCTAACCCCTTATTTTTACCGCGTTGGTGTCCCGCCCTGAGCATGTTTTTTGCCGCTGGGCTCGGCCTGCGGTCTTTCGCCTGGCTGGCTTTGGGCCGTGTTTGTCCCGCTTTGCGGGTGGCCTGAGCCCCATACCAAGGAGAATGTGATGGGATTGATTAAAAGAGTCGACCAGCTCAATCGGGGGGTGGAATACACTCTGGCGCTGATGCTGGCGATTATGGCCGTGGTGGTGCTGATTCAGGTGCTGGTTCGGTTTGTGTTTGAACAGTTTTCCGTCCCCTGGTCGGAAGAGGTGGCCAAGTATTTGATGATTTGGCTGACCTTTCTGGGTGGGGCGGTGGCGGTGCGCAAGGGCAAGCTGATTGCCATTGATTCTATGGTGCTGCTCTTGCCCGAGCGTGCCGGCAAGGCCTTGAAGTGGGTGGCCCATTTGTTGAGCCTGGTGTTCTATGCCCTATTGGTGTGGATAGGCTGGGAATGGTTTGTGTTTGGCCTCAGCGAAACGGCGCCGGTGATGAAAATCAGCAAGGCCTATGTGTATGCGGCCATGTTCCTGGGTTCTGCGCTGATGGTGATCAACACGATGGCTTACTTATGGGAGGTTGTGGTGTTGAAAACCGACATTCGCGGCTTTGATACAGAGGATATTGAACTATGATCCAGCTTTTATTTTTTACCTTATTGTTGTTGTTTGCGCTGTCCTTGCCGATTGCCATTTCTCTAGGCTTTGCGTCTGCCATCGCCTTGGTGTCAGAAGACTTACCCCTAAGCGTGTTGGCGCAGAATGTGTTTGAAAGCTTGGATTCCTTCACCCTGATGGCGATTCCATTTTTTATATTGGCCGGCAATTTGATGCAAACCGGCGGCATTGCGGCGCGGCTGATTGGCTTGGCCAATGCCTTAATTGGCTGGTTTCGCGGGGGGCTGGGTTCGGTGGCGGTGCTGACGTCGATGTTTTTTGCCACCCTGTCGGGGTCTTCTTCGGCGACCACAGCGGCGATCGGCTCTAGCCTGATTCCCGAAATGGTGAAGAAAAAATACCCTAAGCCGTTTGCCACGGCGATTGCGGCGGCCTCGGGCGAGCTGGGGGCGATTATTCCGCCGTCGGTGCCGATGATCGTGTACGGACTGGTGGCGAATGTGTCGGTGGGCACCTTATTTTTAGCCGGGGTTTTGCCCGGGCTGTTTATTGGGTTCTCTTTAATCGTCACCGTGATTGTGATCGCCCGTTTGAAAAAATTCGACCAGGTTGAAGTGCTGAGCGTGGCTGAGTGGGCGCACAACCTAGGCCGGGCCATTAAGCGCTCTTTCTTTGCCGTGCTGATGCCGGTCATCATTCTGGGGGGGATTTACTTTGGCTGGTTTACCCCAACCGAGGCCGCAGTGGTGGCGGTGTTTTACAGCCTGATTATTGGCCTGTTTGTGTACCGTGAACTGCGCTGGCGCGACCTGCCGCAGATTTTGACCAAGTCGGCCCTGTCGACGTCGATTATTTTGCTCATCGTCGGCTTTGCCTCGGTGTTCTCTTATATTTTGACCATGGAGCAGGTGCCGCACAAGCTCAGCCAATGGGTGATTGGTTTTTCTGACAACCCCATCGTGTTTATTTTGCTGGTGAACGTCTTTCTGTTAATCGTGGGCATGTTTATTGAAACCTTGGCCGCCATCATCATCTTGGGGCCGATTCTGGCGCCGGTGGCGGTGTTGTATGGCATAGACCCTTTGCATTTTGGCATGATCATGATCGTCAACTTGGCGATTGGGATGGTGACGCCGCCGGTGGGGGTGAATTTGTTTGTGGCATGTGAAGTAGCCGGTTTGCGGATTGATCAGTTGATCAGGCCCATTCTGGTGTTTTTGGGTGTGTTGATCGTCGATTTAATGGTGATCAGTTATTGGGCGCCGCTGTCTACGTGGTTGCCTTCAGTGATTAATTAAAATAATGCAGTCAGAGGAGAAACATCATGAAAAAAGTATTGAGCATTGTGGCCGCGTCATTATTGGCCTTAAGCGCCTGTTCGGATAAGGCGTCTGAGCCTAAGGCGGAAACGGGCATGGCCAAAGTGGAGCTGAAGGTGGGCCACATTCTGACCCCAACCAGCCACTATCAGGTGATGATTGATGAAATGGCCAAGGTGGCCAGCGAGGCCTCTAACGGCGCCATCACCATCACCTCTTTTCCACAGTCGCAGTTGGGCGATGAAATCAAAATGATCCAGGCCACCCGTGCCGGCACGCTGTCGATGTTCATCAGCGGCCAAGCGGCACTGGAAAACACGGTTAAAGAATATGAAATTTTTGACCTGCCTTATTTGTTTGACGACATTCAGCAGGCCAACCGCGTGCTGGCTGGGCCGGTGGGGCAAAAGTATTTAGACATGCTGTCTGATTACCAGCTAAAAGGGCTGGGCTGGTTGACGGCGATGGAGCGTAACGTGTTTGCAACCAAGGCCATCAACACCGTAGACGACATGCGCGGCTTAAAGCTGCGGGTCATGCAGGCGCCAGGCTATGTGGAGACGTATAAGGCCTTAGGCGCACAGCCAACGCCTATGGCTTATTCTGAAGTGTATATGTCTTTGCAACAGGGCGTGGTGAACGGCGGCGACATTTCGCCAGACCAGTTCATGAATGACCGCTTTAACGAGGTGGCCAAATTCTATAACCTGACCAAAACCCATTATCTGCCGGCGCTGTTGGTGATGTCTGATCGTCAGTGGCAAAAACTGTCGCCTGAGCAACAGGCCATCATGCAAGAAGCAGTGGCTGCCGGCTTGAAAAAGGGCATTGCCTTTTACGAAACAGACTATCAGGCGTCTTTAGACAAGGCCAAGCAGGCTGGGGTGAACGTGGTGACGCCAGATTTGAGCGGCTTTCAGGCCAAGGCCGAAGGGGTACGCAGCAGCTTGATTAAAGGCATTCCGAATGGGGAAGCCTTGTATCAGGAACTTCAAAGCGCCAAGTAATTAGTTTTGATTTAGAAACAAACGCTTACGCCTTAATCTGAGATTGAGGCGTAAGCACATTGGGCACGGGCTTGCACAATGGTCGTATTATATATAGTATACAATATACAATTTTGGGCCAGTCGTTAGGCCTTTCCATGGATGATTGAGGAGAAAAACATGAATTTAACCGGTATCTTGGTCCCTATTGTGACCCCTTTTAACGCGCAAAACGAAGTGGACCTGGCCAAGCTGGGCCAGTTGACTGAAGCCTACATTAACGCTGGCGTGTCTGGCCTTGTGGTGTGTGGCACCACCGGTGAGTACTACACCTTTACCGAAGCCGAACGTGAAGCGGTCATGACCAAAGTGGCTGCCGTGGCCAAAGGCCGCGTGTCGCTGATTGCGGGCGTGAATGACCTGTCTACGGCCGGGGCGATGAAGCGCGCCCAGCAGGCACAGGCCATGGGCTATGAAGGCCTGATGTTGGCGGCGCCGGCTTATAGCCTGCCTTCTCAAGAAGGCATTATTGCCCACTTTGAAGCCGTGGCCGACAGCACCGATTTGCCGATTGTGATGTATAACTTCCCCGTGCGTACGGGCGTGAACATCGAGTTCGACACCGTGGTGCACCTAAGCCGTCACAAAAACATCAAGGGGATTAAGGAAAGCAGCGGCGACTTTAGCCATGCCTTGAGCCTAATCCAAGCCAACTTGCCGGACTTCTCCGTGGTGTGTGGCTGTGATGACCAGGCGGCAGATTTCTTCTATTGGGGCGTTAAGGGCTGGATTAGCGGTGCCGCCAACGTGTTCCCAGCCGAGCAGGTGGCGATGTTGGCGGCAGCGAACAAAGGCGAATGGGATGATGTGCGTGCCAAAATGGTGGCCATGTACCCAGGCATCCGCTCTATGGAGTGTGGTGACTACAATCAAAAAGCCAAACTAGGCTGTCGCCGCCATGGCGTGGATGCCGGCAGCGTACGCCTGCCTTTGGTGGACATGAGTGCCGCCGACAGCGAAGCGTTTGTGGCCTTGTTAAATCAGTTTGATGCTTAAGGAGACCAGCATGGCAATGAGTAAAGAAAAGGTTTTTGAGGCGGCCGCTGCGGGCAGTTTATGGGCCGGCCACCTGATTCCGGGTTACCAAGGGGATGCGTCGCGTCGTCTTGACAACCGTACGCCGATAGACAACAGCCTGATTGGCTACATCGACAATGGCGATGCCGAGACGGTGAACCAGGCCGTGGCCGTGGCCAAGCAAACGTTTGCCGACAAAACGTGGTCGGGCAGGGCGCCTGCTGAA
>JAGNPU010000128.1 GCA_017989485.1 Neisseriaceae bacterium | reverse complement strand
CAGGCAAACGCTTGTGGTGGTCGACCAGTTTCTATAGGAGACCGCCACTCTTGCCTGCGCTGGCCCGCTAGGTTCTGGCGAGGGCACCCCTTGCGCCAACGGCGTAAGGGGCGGCTGGCCGGGGTGGATTTTCTTTGCATAGGTTTTTTTGGCCACCCAAAAGAAAGTCTGTCGCCCTACAGGGCGAAAAGCAACGACTAATCCATAGCAAAATAGCCGAAGCATTGCTGATAGGCTTTGAGCTTAATCCTAACGGCCATCAGAGCCCAGCCTACGGCTGGCTGGATCCCCGCCTGCGCGAGGATGACGGCGCTTAGGGACGCACTGGGTGAGTTGCCGCCAACGGCCCGAGCTAGGTCAAAAACCAAATAAACCATGATTTTCTGCTCAGCGCCAAGCGAAGCCCACAAAAAAAGCCCATCTCACGATGGGCTTTTTTAATCAACCAGAGCCTACACCAAACGACCGTGGCAATGCTTATACTTCTCGCCGCTGCCACAAGGACAGGCGTCGTTACGGCTCACGTAAATCCCGCGCGCCGCCAAGCCTTCACGGCTGTAGTCTTCTTCTAAGCCATTGGCGCCTAGGCTGACCAATTCTTCGACAACCTCCATTTGCTCCGCCTCGGCCGCAGCCAAAGCCTGCGCTTCTGGCGTCACCTCTGGCGCTGCCTCAATGCGGGCGGCCGTCAAAATGCTGGTCACGTTACGCTTCACGCCGTCCAACATATTGGCAAACATTTCGAAGGCTTCACGCTTGTACTCTTGCTTAGGGTTTTTCTGTGCGTAACCGCGCAAATGGATGCCCTGACGCAAATAGTCCATGGCCGACAAATGATCACGCCAGCTGTTGTCCAACATGGTCAACACGATGTTGCGTTCAAAACGCTGCATCGCATCGCTGCCGACCAATGCCAGCTTGGCCTTGGCTTCTGCATCGAAGGTGGCCAGGATTTTTTCTTTAATGCCTTCGCCATCCAGGTGCTCGTCTTCTGCCATCCACTGCGCAATCGACACCTGAGTATTGAATTCGCTGGCCAAGACGCGCTCTAGGCCGTCGATGTCCCACTGTTCTTCCATGGTGTCTGGCAGAATGTGTTCGTCCACCAAATCGTTCACCACGTCAATACGCATGTCCGCCACCAGCTCGCTCACGCCTTCAGACGTCAAGACTTCATCACGCTGCTGATACACCACCTTACGTTGATCGTTGGCCACGTCGTCGTATTCCAACAATTGCTTACGCACGTCAAAGTTACGGCCTTCCACCTTGCGCTGAGCGCCTTCAATCTGACGGGTCAGGAAGGGATGCTCAATCGCCACGCCCTCTTCCGGTGCCAGACGATTCAACAGGCCGGCGGCGCGGTCTAAGGCAAACAGGCGCAGCAAAGGGTCTTCGAACGACAGGTAGAAGCGGCTAGAGCCTGGGTCACCCTGACGGCCCGAACGACCACGCAGCTGGTTGTCGATACGACGGCTTTCATGACGCTCGGTGCCGATGATGTGCAGGCCACCCGCCGCCAAAACGGCGGTGTGGTCCAATTCCCACGTGGCGCGTAAATCAGCAACCTGTTTTTCTTTATCCGCCTCGGACAGGCTTTCATCCGCCATAATCGCATTGATTTGTGGGTTGATGTTGCCGCCCAACACGATGTCGGTACCCCGACCGGCCATATTGGTGGCCACGGTAATCATGCCAGGCTTACCGGCCTGGGCCACAATGTCTGCCTCGCGCGCATGCTCTTTGGCATTCAATACGTTGTGGGGCAAGCCTGCCTCGGTCAACAAATGAGACATTAACTCAGAGTTTTCAATGCTGGTGGTGCCCACCAAAATGGGCTGGCCCAAAGCATAGCGCTCTTTAATGTCGGCCACCACGGCGTTAAACTTCTCGCTGGTGGTGCGGAAAATCTGGTCGTTTAAGTCTTTCCGCACCATAGGGCGATTGGTCGGAATAATCACGGTTTCAAGGCCATAAATGCTTTGGAACTCAAACGCTTCGGTATCGGCCGTACCGGTCATGCCGCACAATTTTTTGTACAGGCGGAAATAGTTTTGGAAGGTAATCGAGGCCAGGGTCACGTTTTCACGCTTGATGTCCACGCCTTCTTTGGCCTCAACCGCCTGATGTAGGCCTTCAGACCAACGGCGACCGGCCATTAAGCGACCGGTAAATTCGTCCACAATCACGATTTCACCGTCTTGAATCACATACTGCTGATCTCTGGTAAACAGGTTGTGGGCGCGCAAAGCCGCCATCAGGTGATGCATTAACATGATGTTGCCCGACGAATACAGCGAATCGCCTTCTTGCAACAGGCCAAGCTGCGTCAACACTTCCTCAGCACGCTCATGGCCGTCTTCGCTCAACAACACCGCATGGCCTTTTTCATCCACCCAGTAGTCACCTTCACCGTCTTCGGTTTCCTGGCGCGTCAAATAAGGCGGCACCTGGTTCATGATTTGGTACATGCTGACGTTGTCGTCGGCTGGGCCAGAAATAATCAAAGGGGTACGCGCTTCATCGATCAAAATCGAATCCACTTCGTCAATCACCGCATATGACAGAGGGCGTTGCACTTTTTCTTCAAGCGCAAACACCATGTTGTCGCGCAAATAGTCAAAGCCAAACTCATTATTCGTGCCGTAGGTAATGTCGGCGCCATAGGCAGCCTGTTTTTCCGGCGTGGCCATATTGCTCAAAATCACGCCCACGCTCAAGCCCAAGAAGCGATACAGCGGGGCCATGATGCCGGCGTCGCGGCTGGCCAAATAATCATTGACGGTCACCACGTGGACGCCATGACCGGTCAGCGAATTCAAATAAACCGGCAAGGTGCCCACTAGGGTTTTCCCTTCACCGGTTCGCATTTCGGCGATTTTGCCTTCATGGAGGGCCATGCCGCCAACCAACTGCACATCAAAGTGTCGCATGCCCAAAACGCGACGGCTGGCCTCTCGGCACACCGCAAACGCTTCAGGTAGTAAATCATTTAAAGACTGGCCATCCTCAAGACGTTGTTTAAACTCTTGGGTTTTGGCCTGCAATGCTTCGTCACTGAGTGCCGTCAAATCGGCTTCCAGCGCATTAATATTCTGAACGACTTTACCATATTGCTTTAATAAGCGATCATTACGACTACCAAAGATTTTTTTTGCTAAATTGGTTAACATATACTTTCCCAGCCCTTATATTCATTTATTCAGGCAACAAATTAATGGCGAATTTTAACATATTATTCAGCACCCAGTCATTAAAATACTGAGGCTTAACATTAATCCCTACCAGCCTTTTTTACTGATAGACTAACCCTATTACCGGTTACCCAGTCCGCCCTCACCCCTAGATCACGATGCCAATGCCATGAAAAAAATCAACGAACAAAGCCGACGAGACCCTCGTCTAGAGGCCTTATTCAAACAGGTCAAGTTGTGGCAACAGCTGGAAAATCAAGTCGCCGCCCTCTTACCCCCCAATCTAAAGGGTCACTTTAAAGTCGCCTGCGTAGAGGGCAACACCTTGATTCTATTTGCCAATAACAATATGGTGGGCTCTCGTTTAAAAATGATCCTACCCAGTTTAGTGCCTTCGCTCCAATCTATTAATACCCAAATTGAGCAAGTCCGCGTTAAAATCAAGCCCCACACTGAGCCGATTAAAATCATAAAAAACACTCAGTTAGGGCCCGAGGCCGTCGCCGCCATCGAAGACGGCGTCCAACAGTTACAGCATCATCCGGAACTGGCTCGGGTTTTACAAAACTTTGCCAACAAACAAAAACGCTAAGGCCGATTGAGGCATCAGTGGGCCCTTAGCGACCGTACAAAGGAACCCTTATGACCCACCACGCCTACCCGCTGTTAGCCCAACCCATTACCCTAGCCCACCACACCGTGCGCAACCGCATCATCATGGGGTCGATGCACACCGGCCTAGAAGAAGCCCCGAATGGATTTGAACGCCTAGCGGCCTTTTACGGCGCGCGCGCCCAAGGCGGCGTGGGCCTCATCATCACCGGCGGCATCAGCCCCAACACGGCGGGCCTGAGCATGGCCCATGCGGCCAAACTGTCGGAAGCCAGCGAAGTCGACCAACACCGTCAGGTCACCGACGCCGTCCATCGGCACGGGGCCAAAATCTGCATGCAGCTCTTACACACTGGCCGCTATGCCATGCACCCAAACGCCGTAGCGCCCAGCGCCTTACAAGCGCCCATCAACCCCATCTGTCCGAAAGCCCTGAGCACGGAAGACGTCAAACAAACCGTACAAGACTACATCCACAGCGCCACCCTAGCCCAACAGGCAGGCTATGACGGCGTTGAGGTCATGGGCAGCGAAGGCTATTTAATCAATCAATTTATTGCCCCCGCCACCAATGAGCGCACCGACGAATACGGCGGCAGCTTGGCCAACCGCCACCGCCTGGCCGAAGAAATCGTCACCGGCATCCGCGCCGCCTGCGGGCCTGAATTCATCATTGTGTTCCGCATTTCCCTGCTGGACCTGGTGCCCAACGGTTCGACTTGGGCAGAAAACGAACGGCTGGCGCACACCATTGTGGCCGCCGGTGCCGACCTGTTCAATACCGGCATCGGCTGGCATGAGGCGCGCATCCCCACGATTGCCACCATGGTGCCCCGCGCCGCCTTTATCGACGCCACGGCCAAACTCAAAGCCATCAGCCGCATTCCCGTGGTCGCCACCAACCGCATCAACATGCCCGACGTGGCCGAAACCATTTTGCACAACGGCCAGGCCGACATGGTGTGTCTGGCCCGTCCGTTCTTGGCCGACGCCGACTGGGCCAAGAAGGCATTTGCCCAACAAGACCAATTGATCAATACCTGCATCGCCTGTAACCAAGCCTGCCTAGACCATATTTTCCAAGGCAAGGCCACTTCCTGCTTGGTCAACCCCTTTGCCTGCCAGGAAACCTTGTTGCAGTCGCACCCCGCCGCCCAAGCCAAAACCATTGCCGTTGTCGGCGCAGGCCCAGCAGGCATGGCGTTTGCGGTGACCGCCGCCGAACGCGGCCACGCCGTCACCCTATTTGACCAACAGCCCCAAATTGGTGGCCAGCTCAACATCGCCAAAACCATCCCCGGCAAGCCCGAATTCAATGAGACCCTGCGCTATTACGGCGAAATGCTGAAGCAACACCAGGTCACTTTACGGCTAGGCCACACCGTCATCGCCGCCGACGTTCAGGGCTTTGACGAAGTGGTGATCGCCACCGGCATCAAACCTCGCGACATAGCCCTGGCCGGCCTGCCTCACCCCAAGGCCCTCACCTATCTCGACGTGTTGCAAAACAAACAAACGGTGGGCCAGCGCGTGGCCATCATCGGCACCGGCGGCATTGGCTTTGACATGGCCGAATTCTTAAGCCAAAACGGTGCCGACAGCGCCCTAGACAAAGACTTATTCCTGCAAGAGTGGGCGGTCGACCCTAGCCTTGAAGCCGCCGGCGGCCTCAAGAGTGCCAAGCCCAAGCTGCCCAAGTCCATCCGTGACATCTGGTTATTACAACGCCGCTCGGGCTCGGTCGGCAAAACCTTGGGCAAAACCACGGGCTGGATACACCGCACCACGCTGAAGTTTCGCGGCGTCAACATGCTCAGCGACGTCAGCTATGAAAAAATTGACGACGCCGGCCTGCACATCAAAGTAGGCGAAGAGGCCCATATTTTAGCCGTCGACCAGGTCATCATCTGCGCCGGCCAAGAACCCAACCACGCCTTGGCCGACACCTTACAACACCCATCGGTGCACGTCATCGGCGGCGCCAACGACGCCAAGGCCCTAGACGCCAAGCTGGCGATACGCGCCGGCACCAAATTGGGCTTAAGCATTTAAGCCCTTTAACCCCCAGCAAAAAACCCCGTGCCATCAATGATGGACGGGGTTTTTCTATTGCCCCGATTGAGGGATGATGGAGGATGACACCAGCCACAAGGTGGGACCGTGGCTAGGCGCTCGGTTATCCGC
>JAGNPU010000127.1 GCA_017989485.1 Neisseriaceae bacterium | reverse complement strand
TTACAGCGCTGCTTTCACTTCGTTCACCATTTCTTGCGCAGAACCCAAACCACCACCCGACAAATACCAAACGTTAGGGTCTAGGTACACAATGTGGCCATTTTTAAATGCGTTGGTTTTTTGAACCAGCTCATTTTCAATTACCTGTTTGGCTGCCGTTTCGCTATTGCCCACCACCGCACTGCGGTCGATCACGAAAATATAGTCTGGATTGGTTTTAACAATGTACTCAAACGCCACGCTCTGGCCATGGGTAGACACGCTGATGTTCTCATCGGCCTGCTTCATGCCCAACACGTCGTGAATAAAGCCAAAACGTGATTTAGAGCCGTAGGCGCTGATTTTGCCATCATTCACCAACACAATAAGCCCTTTTTCGCTCATGGCACTGGTTTGCTCATTGACTTTGGCAATGTCGGCTTTCACCTTGGCCAAGGCCTCATCGGCCTGGGCTTCCTTACCAAACAAAGACGCCAGGGTGTGCACGTTTTTCTCTAAGGAAGGCAGGTAATCGCTGTAATCAACGTTGGTGTATACCGTTGGGGCAATCGCATTGAGCTGATCAAACAGCTTGGCTTGACGATCAGAAATAATGATTAAGTCCGGCTTGGCGGCGTGGATGGCCTCAAAGTTCGGCTCTTTCAGATTGCCTAAGTCGGCGTATTTGTCGTCTTTGTATTTGCTCAAGTACGAAGGAATGTTGGCTTTAGGCAAACCAATCACGTCCACGCCCAATGCTTCCAAGGTGTCCAAAGCACCAAAATCAAACACCACAACACGTTCTGGGTTTTGCTTGACCTCAACAGTGCCCAATTTATGCGCCACTGACACGGTGGCCGCAGGCGCGGCGCCGTCTGTTTTGGCTGCTTGTTCGCCACAGGCGCCCAGCGCCAATGCCATGACGGCAATCAAACCCAACTGTTTAAACTGTTTCATTAGTAGACCTTATCTTGATGAGTTAAAAATACCAGGCCTCGTGTCCATGCTTGGCCCAGCGGTTTTGTTCGACTTAAGAAAAATACACGCAAATTTTGTTGTTGCTGATTTCCTGCACCGGCATGTCCATGTCGTAAATGTCTTTTAATACGGCAGGGGTAATGATGTCGCAGGTTTTGCCTTCATGCACCAGGCGCCCGTCTCGCAACGCCACAATGTAATCGGAATAGCAGGAGGCAAAGTTAATGTCATGAATCACTATCACTATGGTTTTGCCCAGGTCATTCACCAGCTGACGCAAGGTCTTCATGATTTGCACTGAGTGCTTCATGTCCAAATTGTTTAACGGCTCATCCAGAAAGATGTAATCGGTGTCCTGAGCAATCACCATGGCGATGTGGGCACACTGTTTTTGGCCCCCACTGAGCTGGTCTAAAAACTTGTCCTGCATTCGGGTCAAGTCCATATACATCAGGGCTTCGTCGATGAGGCGCTCGTCCTCGGCATTCAGCCGCCCCTTACTGTAAGGAAACCGCCCAAACGCCACCAGCTCACGCACGGTAATGCGCAGGTTGATGTTATTGGCCTGCTTTAAAATCGACATTTTCTGCGCCAGGTCATCCAACTTCCAGTCGCCGACCTCTTTGTTTTCAATAAACACCTGGCCGCTGTCTTTTTTACCCAACCGGCTCATCATGGCCAACAACGTGCTTTTACCCGCACCATTAGGCCCGATTAAAGAGGTCACCTGACGTTCGGGTATCGTCACCGAGACGTCGTCTAAAACGTATTTATTGCCATACTTCTTAGACACATTTTTAACCATTACCACGATCGATTCTCCCTTAACAGCAAGTAGATGAAGTACAGCCCACCCACAAAGTTCACAATCACGCTCAGCGTGGTTGAGAAGGTAAACACGCGTTCAACCAACATTTGGCCACCGGCCAAGGCAATCATGCTGAGCAAAATGGCGCCCAGGATCAAATAACGATGACGGTAGGTTTTTAAAATCTCATACGACAGGTTGGCCACCAGCAGGCCCAAAAAGGTAATCGGGCCGACCAAAGCCGTGGCCAACGACGTCAAGATGGCCACCAAAATTAAGGAATTACGCACCACTTTTTCATACGAAACGCCCAGATTCACCGCCTGCTCTCGGCCAAGAGACAGCACGTCGAGGTATTTCACATAGTGCATATACGCACCGATGGTCACCACCATAAGGCCGATCGACCACCACACCAGGCTGATCTGTACGTTGTTAAAGCTGGCAAACATTTTGTCTTGGACGATTAAAAATTCGTTCGGGTCAATCAACACCTGCATAAAGGACGACAGGCTTTGAAACAGCGTGCCAAAGATAATCCCCACCAGCAGCAAGAAGTAAATGGGCTTGCCCTCACCGCGAAACATGATTTGGTATAACAGCACCGAAAAGCACACCATGATGCCAATCGACATGAAAAACTGCACTTCACTGCTCAAGTCCAACATGGTTTTGGTGCCAAAAAAGAACACCAGTATGGTTTGCACCAAGAGGTATAAGGAATCAAGGCCCATCACGCTGGGGGTCAAAATACGGTTATGGGTGACGGTTTGAAAAATAACCGTCGAAAACGCGATCGCGGTGCCGGCCAGAGCCATGGCCACCAACACCATGGCGCGGCGCGGCAAGGCATAATCCCATGAGGTCAACTCATAAAACAGATACGCCGCCATCATGGCCACGGCCAGTATGGCCAATAGGCCTAATTTACGCTTAGGACCCATGAGCACCCTGCCTTTTGAAGATTAACCAAATAAACATGATGCTGCCGATCACCCCCACGGTCACGCTGATGGAAATTTCATAGGGGTAGATGATGACGCGGCCCAAAATATCACACACCAGCACAAACACCGCGCCCAAAAGCGCCGTGTGCGACAGGCTGTTTTTCAGATGATCGCCCTGATACATGGCCACAATATTCGGCACGATGAGGCCTAAGAAGGGGATCATGCCCACGGTCAACACCACCGAGGCGGTAATCATGGCGACGATGGCCAAGCCGATGTTGACCACCTGGCGATACTTCAAACCCAAATTCTTGGCAAAGTCTTCGCCGAGGCCGGCCACGGCAAACTGGTTGGCGTACAGATAGGCAAACACCATTAAGGGCACCGACACATACATCAACTCATAGCGCCCTTTTAAGACCATGGAGAAATCCCCCAGCAGCCACGACGCCATGTTTTGAATCAAATCGTATTTATACGCAAAAAAGGTCGAGATCGACCCGATGATGCCACCAAACATCAGCCCCACCAACGGCACAAAGATCACGTCTTTGTACTTGATGTGGTCCAATATCTTCATGAACAAAAAGGTGCCGCCCAGCGAACAGGCAAAGGCCACGCCCATTTTTTGCAACGGGGTCGCGTTGGTGAACAGCAATAAGGAAATCAAAATGCCCAGGCGGGCAGACTCCATCGTCCCCGCCGTCGTCGGCGACACAAACTTATTCTGACTCAGTTTTTGCATGATCAAGCCGGCAATGCTCATGCTGGCGCCCGCAATCAGGATGCTCAACAGGCGCGGCAGACGACTGACCAGGATGATCTGTTTTTGGTCTTCTGTTAAATTGAATAAATCTTTTAACGAGATATCAATCACACCGACAAACAACGACACAACCGACAAAATGCACAATAAGAGAAAAAAATACCTTTTCCTCATGCCCAGTGTTTCCTTACCATAAAATGCTTTGCTAATGAGAGTAATTATTATTAGTATTTTACCTTCTTTTATCATTTTTGGCATGAATATCTCAGATTTTCATGGTTTAATTTTATAAGCAATTGAAACCTCGACGCATTATCCGCCAAAAATGGCGGACATCATGGCCTTTACTGCCATGACGCTCGCGGCCAATTGATTGATTTACTTGCCTATTGATCTGGGTCAGCCTTTGCCCAATCAGGCCAAAATCACGTATCATCAAGGCTTTTAAGCCTGACTCAACGCCGATGACGCCCCAAAAACTCTGGTTATTTGACCTCGACAACACCTTACACAACGCCGACGCCGGCATTTTCGCCTGCATTAATCAGGCCATGACGGCCTATATGGCCGACCGCCTATCCTTATCCCTAGCCGACGCCTCCGACTTAAGGGCCCACTACTGGCAACGTTATGGCGCCACCCTATTTGGCTTACAACATCATCATCCCGAAATCAGCGTCCAAGATTTTTTAAACCATACCCACCCTCTAGACACCATTTTACCGTTATTGTCTTTCGAGCCCGACCTCCATACCTCCCTCCAGGCCATCCCCGGCCCTAAGGTGATCTTCTCCAATGCCCCAATGTTTTACATCGACGCCCTGTGTCAAAAAATGGCCATCAGCCCGTTTTTCATCAAGCAATTTGGCACCGACACCCTGAACTACGCCATCAAACCCTCCGCCAGCGCCTACCAGCAGGTGTATCAAGACCAAGGCTATGCGCCCGAGGCCTGCATTATGGTCGACGACAGCCTGCCCAATCTTGAGGCCGCCAAAGCCTTAGGCATGCAAACGGTTTGGCATACCCCCGCCCTGGTTCAGGTGCTGCCCGCCTACGTCGACCTCAAGGTTGAGTCCATTGCCCAACTCAGCGGGCGCTACACGGCTTAATGGGTTTTCCTCATCGCCCACATAGCCACAGGCTAGCGGCGCCCTCGCCCACTAGACAAAATCACGGATTCGTCGCACAGTATTCAATAGGCGTAATCAACAGCCTTAATTAATCTTAATAACATAAGGCGTGAACATGACCCTGAATAAAAAAAACAGTCTGTGGTTGTTGTGTGCCGTTGTGGCCTTAATCCTGTTGTTCTTATCCGCACGCGCCCTGTGGTTACAGGCGCTCATCCACCAAAACGCGGTGTTCAATGCCTTAATCGGCGGCCTGGTGGCCGCTGCCGCAACGGCCTTAGGCACGCTGCCGGTGCTGTTTTCCAAGTCGCTAAGCGACCGGCTGACCGACAGCCTTTTAGGCTTTGGGGCCGGCGTGATGCTGGCGGCCAGCGTATTTTCCTTAATCTTGCCGGGCATGGATGCGCTGACGTTGACGGGCGCAGGGCCCTGGCATGCCGGCCTGGTCATGGCCGCCGCCATTTTATTGGGGGCCGCCCTCATCATGGCGATGGAATACGTCATCCCTCATGAGCACTTATTCATTGGCGACACCCACCATACGCCTTCAGAGGCCATGCGGCTCAAGCGCACCTGGCTGTTTGTGTTTGCCATCACCTTGCACAACTTCCCCGAGGGCCTCGCCATCGGGGTGGGGTTTGCCGGCGTCGGCGACGTGGCGGGCAGCACCCTGGCCACCGGCATTGCGATTCAAGACATTCCGGAAGGCCTCGTCGTGGCCCTGGCCCTGTTAAACGCGGGCTATAAGCGCAGCACCTGCGTGGGCATTGGCATTCTGTCCGGCCTCATCGAGCCGATCGGCGCCGTACTCGGCGCGACGGTGGTGTATTTATTCCCGTCCATCCTGCCGTGGAGCCTAGGGTTTGCGGCGGGCGCCATGCTGTTTGTGATCAGCCACGAGGTCATTCCAGAATCGCATCGCAAAGGCCATGAGCGCTTTGCCACAACGGGCCTGATGATTGGCTTTGTGGTGATGATGGTATTGGACACGGCCTTAGGGTAGGCCATCATTAATCATTAAATACAACTGTTTAAAAACATACCGCCAGTATCGCCCCGCCCCCTCTAGGCGTATGATGAACCCATCATTCCCTAAGGGTTTTTATGTCCGCCTCACCCTCCTCCGCCATCAGCCACCGCCCTTACCAACACGTTGTTTTACAGCGCACGCTACGCTTTGTCCTCACCGTTGGGGCGCCTCTGTTGGCGGCCTACCATTACGGCATGGGCGGCTGGGTGTTGTATTTAATCTTCGGCGCCTTATTGGGCTTTGTCGGGGATGCAGGCGGGCCGCCACTGCTGCGCTTGCGCTTTATGGCCGTTGGCCCTGGCAGCCTATTGGTCGGCGCCCTCCTGGGGTCGCTATGCTTATGGCTGTCGC
>JAGNPU010000126.1 GCA_017989485.1 Neisseriaceae bacterium | reverse complement strand
CGCTAAGGCGTCATGGTTTGCTGCATGGCCTCAACGTTTGCCATCAAGACGTTAACGTCTAAGACGCCAAAGCTGATCAACATCACCAACAGCAGCATCGACGCCAGCATCATGGCCACAAAACAGGCCAGATGACCGAGCAAAACGTAAAGTGGCGTCACGTCGCTGCCACGAGACAGCGCATTCACCCTCACCCAAACACACCAGAACTTCCACGCCACCGCAATCGTCAACGCAATCGACGCCGGCAAGTAGACAAACAGCATGGCCGGAATCGCCAACGACTGGCTGAGCAGCACAAAAGGGGCCAGCGGCAGCTTGGGGGCGCCGTAATAATGCAAAAACACCCGCATGGTCTGACTAAAGACCAGCCAGTTCAGCACCACAAACGCAAAGGCGATGCCCACCGTGCGGTACTGATCCAAGCCCAACACAGGCATAAAGCCTTGCGCCTCACCCACGGCCAAGACCAATAAGATGGCCGCCATCACCACCGGCGAATAATGATATTCCGTCAGTGGCTTAAAGCGCATGCGCAGTAGCTGCCACGCATCATTAATAAAATTTAACATCAATCAAACACCACCGTTCTGTTGCAATAAGACAATACGCGGTTGTCTGCATGCCAGCGAACGGCACGACTCAACACCACTTTTTCTAGGTCTCGGCCCTTGGCAATCAAATCATTAACCTCGTCGCGGTGAGAAATGCGCACCACTTCTTGCTCAATAATCGGCCCCTCATCCAGCTCGTTGGTCACGTAGTGGCTGGTCGCACCAATCAGCTTCACCCCACGCGCATAGGCGCGGTGATAAGGCCGAGCCCCATCAAATGCCGGTAAAAAGCTATGGTGGATGTTGATGATGCGATCCGGGAACGCCGACACAAACTCAGGCGACAACACCTGCATATAGCGTGCCAACACCACCGTGTCCACATTGGCCTCTTTAAGCAAACGCATTTGCTCGGCCTCGGCCTGCGCCTTATTGTCTTTATTGACTTCAATTTTATGAAAAGGAATGCCGTTGAATTCCACAATGTGGCGACAGGTATTGTGGTTAGAGATCACCAAAGGAATCTCACACCCCAACTCGCCAATCCGATAGCGATGCATTAAATCTACCAGGCAATGCTCATACTGTGACACAAAAATCGCCAATCTGGGCAACTCATGTGACAGGGTCAACCGGTAGGTCAGGCCAAACTGCGCCGCAATCGGGCCAAACACCTCATCAAACTGCGCCATCGGCAATTCAAAATCAGCCAAATCCCACTCTACCCGCATCAAAAATAGCTCTTCTACTGCATCCTGGTGCTGATCCGCATGCACAATATTGGCATTATAGGTCAGCAAAAAATGGGCAATGGCGTTAACCAAGCCCTTTTGGTCCGGCGCCGCCATAAACAACGTGGCGGTCTTTTTTTGTGTGTCTTGATTGCTCATGTTAATACATCATCCCAAAAGGATTGCCCTGGACTGACCTGCCCCAAAACAACCCCATTATATAAAAAAGCATTAAGCCTTTAAGTCGCCATCAATCATGTAATCTGGCGGCATCCAAGGTATTCTCCAACAGCGTGGCAATCGTCATTGGGCCCACGCCACCAGGGACGGGCGTGATCCACGCCGCGCGCTCCTTGGCCACAGAAAACTCAACGTCGCCACACAGCTTGCCATTCGGCAGGCGGTTAATGCCCACATCCACGACAACGGCACCGGGTTTAATCCACGCCCCCTTCACCATTTCAGGCACGCCCACGCCAGCCACCACGATGTCGGCCTGGGCCACTTCTGCCGCCAAATTCTGGGTGGCACTATGACAAATCGTCACCGTCGCCCGCGCCAACAGCATTTCCAAAGCCTGAGGACGGCCAACAATATTAGACGCCCCCACGATTACGACCTTCTTACCCTTAGGGTCGATGCCATAATGATCCAGCAAGGTCATCACCCCACGCGGCGTACACGGGCGCATTAACGGCATCTTCACCGCCAAGCGACCCACGTTGTATGGGTGAAATCCATCAACGTCTTTATGCGGCAAGATACGTTCCAACACCTTCTGGCTGTCTATGTGTTTAGGCAAGGGCAGCTGCACCAAAATCCCATCCACTTCGTCATTGTCGTTCAATTCATCCATCAACTGCAGCAAAGCCGCTTCGGTCAAACTGGCATCATACTCATAGGCTAAAGAGCGTACATTGGCCTTTTCACAGGCTAATTTTTTATTGCGTACATACACGGCGCTGGCGGGATCATCCCCCACCAAAACAACGGCCAAAGTCGGTTGGCGCAGGCCCTGTTCAGCACGTTTGGCCACCTCTTCTTTTACCCATTCGATACGAGATTGCGAAACCGCCTTACCATCCATTAATTGAGCAGACATGATTTTCCTAAAGACTCACTGTAAATAAACAATTTGAAACCCCGTATTCTCGCATTTTTCAGCAATAAATGCACCTTTAAATCCCACTCTTTAACACCCTCCAGACCGATTCAAGCCGGCCTCACCCCCAGCCACCCCTCACAAACACTGATGGCACAAGGCCGCATGCGCCTCACATACCCCGCAAAGCCCCACTGCGCAAAATAAATACGCTGCAATAACAGCCCGCTAAACCATAAACCTCACTTCAAGCTGAAATCACTATTGACAGAAAAAGGCGGCCTCGGTATAGTTCGTCACTCAGTCGGGGCGTAGCGCAGCCTGGTTAGCGCATCTGCTTTGGGAGCAGAGGGTCGTGAGTTCGAATCCCACCGCCCCGACCACAAACACAGCATACCGACAGTACGAAGTTGAGCGCCCGTAGCTCAACCGGATAGAGCACCGACCTTCTAAGCCGGGGGTTACAGGTTCGATTCCTGTCGGGCGCACCAAACGCTTTATGGTGGATGTAGCTCAGTTGGTAGAGTCCTGGATTGTGATTCCAGTTGTCGTGGGTTCGAGCCCCATCATCCACCCCAAAATCACTAAGACTTGCTTATGGCAAGTCTTTTTTATTGTCCAAACACCCTACTCTTGCCTCGGGCAGGTTTTTTTTCGCCCACGCTCTGGCCACCACCTAAAGCCTGCTCACCCAACCCTAGGGTTTATTTTCCCTGCCAATTCCTGCCCTTAACCTGCCACACCCTATATTTCATGCCATCACGCTTGACAGAAAAATCAGAGCTGCGTATAGTTCGATTCTCAGTCGGGGCGTAGCGCAGCCTGGTTAGCGCATCTGCTTTGGGAGCAGAGGGTCGTGAGTTCGAATCCCACCGCCCCGACCACAAACACAGCATACCGACAGTACTAGAGTTGAGCGCCCGTAGCTCAACCGGATAGAGCACCGGCCTTCTAAGCCGGGGGTTACAGGTTCGATTCCTGTCGGGCGCACCAAACGCTTTATGGTGGATGTAGCTCAGTTGGTAGAGTCCTGGATTGTGATTCCAGTTGTCGTGGGTTCGAGCCCCATCATCCACCCCAATTATTGACTTGCGCAGCAGGTCTTTTTTTATGCCTGCCGTTTCTGTCCTGAGCGCCACCCAGCCACAAAAAAGCCCTAAGGCTTAAGCTTAGGGCTTTAACGTTTCAGCGTTGATTTAGTCTGCTTTTTTACGCACCAACATCACCGGCATGTCCACCTGACGCAAAACGCCCTCGGCCACAGAACCCATGAGTAAATGCATCACGCCGGTCCAACCATGCGTGCCCATCACAATCAGGTCACAGCCATGATCTTTGGCATCGGTGGCCAACAACGTCGCAATTTTATCGCCTATGCTTTCCAAAATCTCAACTTCTGCCGTCAAACCATGGCCGGCAATAATGGTGTTGGCGTGGGCCAAGACTTTTTCGCCCACTTCTTTACTGGCCTGATGGATTTCGGCTGACTGTAAATAGCCCGTCCCCCCCCAGCTAAACTGAGCCAGATCGACCACGTGCACGGCACGCAACGACGCTTTGGTAAATTCAGCCAGCTGACATGCTTCTTCAAGGGCTTTTAATGAGGCGGCGCTGTCATCGACAGGCACAAATATCTTCTTATACATACGAACTCCTTTGTTATCAGACTAATGGAAGAGTCACACTGTAGGTGCATACTACCATAATCGCACGCAGGCGCACCCTTGGCAAAAATAATGTTAGAATCATTGACATCTGTTAACCTTATCTTACCGCTTACCATGACCCGCGTACACTTAAATATACCAGAAGCCTTTATCTTTCAGACCGAGTTAACCATACAGGTCAGCGACTTAAACTATGGCAACCATCTGGGCAACGACAAAATCCTCACCCTGGCCCATGAAGCACGCATTCGCTTCTTGGCGCACCTAGGGTACACTGAAATGGACGTTGCCGGCGCCGGCCTCATCATGGCCGATGCGGCCATCCAATTTATCAGTCAGGGCTTTTACGGCGACGAACTCCTGCTTAAAATAGCGGTCACAGACATCAGTCGTGCGGGCTTTGCCTTATTTACCCAAATACTGCACAAACACTCTTTAAAAGAGCTGGCCCGCGTCAAAACCGGCCTGGTTTTTTTCAATTACGCCACACAAAGCGTGCAGGCCATCCCTGCCGACTTTATCACCCAATTAAGCACATTAAAGGAATCCTCATGAAAACCTATCAGCCCAACAGCCCCGAAGCCGTTGCCCACGTTATTGCCATGTGCATGCTGGCCGACAGCGACCTAGACACCTCAGAATTTGACGCCATGGATGCGGTCAAGCTCTACGACGTTTTGGGCATACAACAAGACGCTTTTGTGACGATTTTAAAAGACTATCTGGAAGACTTATCCAAAGAAGCAGAAACTGAAGACCGCGTGTCTTTGCTGAAGCCAGAACGCGTAGACGCCATTATTGCGCAGGTCACCGAACGCAAATACCGCCTGGTTGCCCTGGCCACGGCGCTGAACATTTGCAAGGGCGATCACGCCTTGAACAATGCCGAACTGGCCCTATTTCAGCACATCATGCAGCAATGGCAAATCGACTTAACCGACTTAGAAATTGCCGTTAGCCAATAATGAGCGCCCCTTTACTGAGTGAGCTACCGTCACACCTAGCACGCTATCTCACCACCCTCACTCAGGCCAACAAATCGCCGCACACCCTCTCTGCCTATGAGCGTGACGTGCGGCGTTTGTTTGACTTATTGCACCAACAGGGTCTGGCCGACGACGTCGTGCCGATCAAGCGCCACATGATTGCGGCCTTAAAAAGCCTGTCTGGCAAAAACCAACACCCCCACACCCTGGCCCGCGCCCTCAGCGCCTGGCGTCAGTTTTTTGCTTATTTAGAAGCCGAAGGCCTGATTGAGCTCAACCCCTGCATGGGCCTCAAGCCGCCCAAAGCCCCCGCACGGCTGCCCAAAGCCCTGACTCAAGAAAACATGCAACACCTTCTGGATGAGCCCGTTGCCAACGACGTACTGAGCCTGCGCGACAAGGCCATGTTTGAATTAATGTACGCCTCGGGCCTGCGCCTGTCGGAGCTGGCCGCCCTGAATCGATACGACATCGACTTCGAGCAACACCTGCTGAGGGTCATCGGCAAGGGCCATAACGAACGCATCGTGCCCTTTGGCAGCCAGGCCGAGGCCGCCCTCAAAACCTATTTCAACAGCACGCCGCCCAGTGAAGACCCTGAGGCGCAAGCGGTCTTCCTCAACAATAAAGGCCAGCGCCTCAGCATGCGTCAAATCCAGAACCGCCTCAACCGCTGGGCCACCTTGAGCAGCAGCGACCAACACATCCATCCTCATATGTTGCGCCACAGCTTCGCCAGCCACATGTTACAAAGCGCCCAAGACGTGCGCGTGGTCCAAGAGCTGCTGGGCCACGCCAGCTTAAGCACTACCCAAATCTACACCAAGCTGGACTTCGAACACCTGGCCAGCGTCTACGACCAGGCCCATCCTCGGGCCAAAAAGAAAAAACCCACAGAACCGGCTTAAGCCATCACCACAATATTGTCTGACGCCACCGCCGCCAGCGCCCATTGCGGCACGGCGGCC
>JAGNPU010000125.1 GCA_017989485.1 Neisseriaceae bacterium | reverse complement strand
GGTACGCAGCATTAAGGGCTTGGAAAACGCGCACATTTTGCGCCCGGGCTACGCCATTGAGTACGATTACTTCGACCCGCGTAATTTAAAAGCCAGCCTGGAAACCAAAACCATTGCCGGCCTGTTTTTTGCCGGCCAAATCAACGGCACCACCGGCTACGAAGAGGCTGCGGCGCAAGGCCTGGTGGCCGGCACCAATGCCGTGCTGTATGGCCGCGAGCAAGACGCTTGGACGCCGAAGCGCGAAGACTCTTACCTCGGCGTGATGATAGACGACTTGATCACCAAGGGCGTGAACGAGCCTTACCGCATGTTCACCAGCCGTGCCGAGTACCGCTTGCAGCTGCGTGAAGACAATGCCGACATGCGCCTGACCGAAGACGGCCATCGCTTGGGCCTGGTGGGCGAGGCCCAGTGGCGTGCGTTTAGCGACAAACGCGAGGCGGTTGAGCGCGAAGTAGCGCGCCTGCGCGGCGTTTGGTACACCCCAAGCAAGGTCGACAAAGACGTGCAGCAGGCGGTTTTGGGTCAGGCCATGACCCACGAATACAGCCTGTATGATTTACTGCGCCGGCCCAATGTCAACTATGAGACCCTGATGCAGTTCCCCGAGTCGGCCGCGCCCGAGGCCTTGGCCGAAGAGGTGATCGATCAGGTGACCATCCAGGTCAAATACCAAGGCTACATCGACAGACAAAAGGTAGAAATTGAACGGCGCCAGCCTTTAGACGACACCAAGCTGCCGGCCAATGCCGATTACACCAAGGTGGCTGGGCTGTCCAAAGAAGTGCAGCAAAAACTACAAGAACACCGCCCCGAAACCGTGGGCCAGGCGTCCCGTATTTCCGGCGTGACCCCCGCCGCCGTGGCGCTGCTGTTGGTGCATTTAAAACGGGGCATGCCAAGGAGTGAACACGCATGAGTGCTCAGCAACAGTTGCAACAGGGGATTGCCGCCATGGGCCTGTCGTTTAGCGACGAGCAACAGGCGCAAATGCTGGCCTATGTGGCCTTGCTGCAAAAATGGAACAGCACCTACAATTTGACCGCCTTGCGCGATGAGGCCAGCATGATTTCCCATCACGTGCTCGACAGCCTGTCGCTCATGCCGCATCTGGACCCGAGCAAGCGGCTCATCGACGTGGGCTCTGGCGGCGGCATGCCGGGTATTTTATGTGCCATCAGCTATCCAGACATGGACATGACCCTATTGGACGCCAACCGTAAAAAAACCGCGTTTTTGCAACAGGTGGTGATCGAGCTGGGCCTGCGCAACGTCTTGGTTAAGTCGTGCCGAGTGGAAACCTTGGCCGATCAGTCTTACGACATCGTCACCAGCCGTGCCTTTGCCGAGCTGGCCGACTTCGTGACCCTGACCCGTGAGTTGATTCATCCTCAGGGGGTGTGGTTGGCCATGAAGGGGGTTTACCCCCAAGAAGAAATAGACCGCTTGCCCGATTGGGTGGCGGTGACGGCGGTCACGCCACTGTCGGTGCCCGCCGTGGCGGCCGAACGTCATTTGGTGTGTCTGCACAAGAAGGAAACGCGATGAGTGCCTATGTGATTGCGGTAGCAAACCAAAAAGGCGGCGTGGGTAAAACCACCACCGTGGTGAATTTGGCGGCGTCGTTGGTGGCCAAGGGCAAAAAGGTGTTGATTGTGGACTTAGACCCACAGGGCAACGCGACCACCGGCAGCGGCATCAATAAGGGCAGCGTCAAGCTGGGCGTTTACCACGTATTATTGGGTGAACACAGCGTCAACGAGGCCAAATTGGCCAGCCCGACCGGCGGTTTTGACGTGCTGGCGGCCAACCGTAGCCTGTCTGGTGCCGAAGTCGAGCTGGTGCAAGAGCTGGCCCGGGAAATGCGGCTGAAAAACGCCCTGCAAGACGTGCGCGGCGACTACGACTACATTTTGCTCGATTGCCCGCCGACGTTGACCTTATTGACCCTGAATGGCCTCGTGGGTGCCGATCATGTGATTGTGCCCATGGTGTGCGAATACTACGCCCTAGAAGGCATTTCTGACCTAGTAGCCACCCTACGTAAAATCCGCCAGGCGATTAATCCAGGCCTGAGCCTGTTGGGCATAGTGCGCACCATGTTTGATGCGCGCAGCAAGCTGTCACAGCAGGTGTCCGAGCAGCTGTCCGAGCATTTCGGGCCAGAGCTGTTCACCACCAATATTCCCCGCAACGTTCGTCTGGCCGAAGCCCCTAGCCATGGCATGCCCGCATTGGCTTATGATGCCAATGCGCGCGGCACCTTGGCCTATTTGGCCTTGGCAGATGAAGTGATGGCCCGTTTGGCCAAATAAATAGGATACAACATGACAAAACCTAAGGGATTGGGGCGCGGCCTCGATGCATTACTGGTGTCTTCGGTAGAAGAGGGCGCCTTTAGCGACCGTTTAACCACCTTGGCGATTGCCGACATCCGTCCTGGGCGCTATCAGCCGCGGGTGCAGATAGACGATGCGGCCCTAGAAGATCTGGCCCAGTCCATCCGCGAGCAGGGGGTGATTCAGCCCGTCATTGTGCGCGAATCGGGCTTGGATAAATACGAAATCATTGCCGGTGAGCGCCGTTGGCGGGCCAGCCAGCTGGCTGGCCTGACCCAAATTCCGGCGGTGATCAAAACCATTAGCGATGAAACCGCTTTGGCCATGGGCCTGATCGAAAACATACAGCGCGAAAACCTTAACCCCATCGAAGAGGCCGAAGGATTGAAGCGCCTGGTGGACGAGTTTGGCATGACCCACGAGGCCGTGGCCAAATCGGTCGGCCGCAGCCGCAGCAGCATTTCCAATAGCCTGCGCCTGCTGTCTCTGCCCAGCGAAGTCAAAGATTTAATGTTCAATAAGCAGTTGGAAATGGGCCATGCCCGTGCCTTGCTGTCTTTGCCGGTGCTGACGCAGCTGGATTTGGCCCACAAAGCCGTCAAGCTTGGCTGGTCGGTGCGTGAAGTCGAAAAGCGGGCCCAGGCCAGCCTCGCCGAAAAAACAACACCTGCGCAGGCGCAAAAGCGGGCCAATCCTGACCTATTGATTGTGCAAGAACAGCTGGCACAAGCCTTAGGCGTGAGTGTGGACATCAAGAGCAACCAGCGTCAAAAAGGTAAGGTCGTGTTACATTTTGACAATTTGGACGAATTTGATGGTTTGTTGCAGAAATTAGGGGTAAAATAAGGAGCTTTTTTAAAAGAGCTTGATTTGGCGCAGCGTGCGCCCTGCTGCGACGCCGAATTTGCGCCAGATTGTGCTAAGTGATGCCCCGAAACACGTTTTATCAACGCCTAAAATCATTGTTTATTGTAGGGTTGTTCTTGACGGCGGGGGTGGTGTTTATTATAGTTACGGCGCTTTGGCAGTTGCCGGCTCATTAAAAAGCTTTTGTTTAGGCGTTTTTCGATTTAAGGAAGAAAATGACCAAGCTCATTGGTTACCAAGCTTTGGCTTTGGCGGTGGTGTTGGTGTTGACTTACTTGGTCGCAGATTTAGCAGCGGTTTGGTCGTCTCTCTTGGGTGGGTTGAGCTATTTGCTCCCAACCTGTGTGGCGACATTATTTTTGAGCCTCACCAATCATAATGTCAACCGTATGGCCCTGGGTTTTGTTCTGGGTGAAAGCTTAAAAATCTTATTAGCCATCATCATGATGGTGGTGGTGTTTATCGTATATCCGACGCTGAGATGGCCCTATTTCCTATTTGGATTCTTGGCGGTTAGTCACGTAATTTTTATTGTTTTTTGGAAATTTAAGCACTATGGCAGAAGCGCAAACACAAACAGCAGCCGAGTACGTTAAGCACCATTTGGTGCAACTCTCGCAAAAAGATACGCCACAAACCAGTATTGTGGACTTTTCTTACATCAATATCGACACTTTATTCTTTTCGATTCTTTTAGGCGTCGTGTCTTGTTTTTTCTTGTGGCGCGCCGCACGAAAAGCACAGTCGGGTGTCCCCGGACGTTTTCAAGCAGCGGTAGAAATTTTGACCGAGTTTGTTGACGGCATGTGTAAAGACATCGTGCACAACCCCGTATCACGCAAAGCCGTTGCGCCTTTAGGCCTGACCATTTTCGTGTGGGTGTTCATGATGAACGCCGTCGATTTGTTGCCGGTAGACTTATTCCCTATGTTGGCCGCAGGCCTGTTTGACATTCATTACCTTCGTGCCGTGCCCACCGCCGACCTAAACGGGTCTTTGGCGCTGTCGGTAGGCGTGCTGTTGGTGTGTTTGTACTACAGCCTGAAGATCAAAGGCATAGGCGGCTGGATGCACGAAATGTTCACCGCCCCCTTCGGTCCTTGGTTGGCCCCGGTTAACTTCGCCATGAACCTATTGGAGTTTGCGTCTAAGACCATCTCTCAGGGCATGCGGTTGTTCGGTAATATGTACGCCGGTGAGCTAGTATTTATGTTGATTGCCCTGCTGGGTGGCGCTTGGGCGTCTACCGGTTCCGTGGCGGTGATTGACCCGATTTTATTCTTATTGCAAATCTTGGCAGGCTCTGCCTGGGCGATCTTCCATATTTTGATCATCACCCTACAAGCCTTCATCTTCATGGTCTTGACCTTTGTCTACATTGGCCAAGCCCACGATTCGCACTAAGTCAGTTTGACTCGGCGGCTGACCCGTTCAGCCGCCCGGTTTATTTTTTGGTTTTGTCTTTTTTTTGTATCTTTACCTTTATATATTTAAGGAGCTGTAAATGGAAATGGGTTTAATTGCTATCGCTTGTGGTCTGATCGTTGCTTTGGGTGCGATTGGCGCATGTTTGGGTATTGCTACCGTAGGTGCTAAATACCTAGAATCTTCTGCCCGCCAACCTGAACTAATGGGTCCACTACAAGTTAAATTGTTCTTGATCGCTGGTCTGATTGACGCCGCTTTCTTGATCGGTGTTGCGATTGCACTGTTGTTTGCATTCGTAAATCCTTTCGCTGGTTAATTTTGAACCATTCTTTTTCTGAACATGACAAATCACGAAGGCTAAATCCGTGAATTTAAACGCAACCCTATTTGCGCAGTTAATTGTCTTTTTCATCTTAGTGTGGTTCACCATGAAGTTTGTGTGGCCCCCTATTGTGAAGGCACTTGACGAGCGCGCCGACAAAATCGCCGAAGGCTTAGCAGCTGCTGAGCGTGGTAAGAGCGATTTTGAGCAGGCAGAAAAGCGTGTTGCAGCAATCTTGGCCGAAGGGCGTACTCAGGTATCCGAAATGGTTGCCAACGCCGATAAAAGAGCAGCACAAATTTTAGACGAAGCAAAACATACTGCTTCTGCTGAAGCTGCTCGTATCTTGGCTTCTGCGCAAGCAGAAATTGAACAAGAAGCTAACCGTGCACGCGAAGTATTGCGTGAGCAAGTTGCTGCTTTGGCAGTGGCTGGTGCGGAAAAAATCTTGCGTCAAGAGATTAACGAAGCGCAACACGCGAACATTCTTAGCACCCTTAAACAGGAGCTATAACGCTTATGGCTGAGTTCGCAACAATTGCCAGACCCTATGCTAACGCATTGTTTGGTTTGGCTCAGGAAAGTAAAAAACTCGTTCCTTGGTTGAGTGAACTTGAGACACTGGTGCTGATTGTGTCACAACCTAAAGTGCAGGCTTATCTAGATCAGCCTGAGTTGAGCAGTGAAGCACGCACCAAAGAAATCCTTGCCCTGTGCAACGATTTCAACGGTGAAGCGGCACTACAAAACTTTGTGACCGTCGTATCTGAAAATGGACGCTTGGTGGTATTGCCTGAAATTTTGGCGCAATACCAAGATTTGATGTTGCAAGCGAGCGGTATCCAAAAAGCGGTTGTGTACAGCGCTTATCCAGTAAGTGATGAGCAGTTGGCGCAAATCGTGAGCGATTTGAAACAACGCTTTGGTACTGAATTGCAAGCCACAGTCGAAATCAAACCAGAGCTCATTGGTGGTGTCAAAATTGAAGTTGGCGACCAAGTGCTAGACATGTCAGTGCAAGGTAAATTGAATGCCTTGTACACGGCAATTAAAAGTTAGGAGATAATTCATGCAGCTGAATCCTGCTGAGATCAGCGATTTGATTAAAGCCAAGATTGAGAACTTGAACGTGAGT
>JAGNPU010000124.1 GCA_017989485.1 Neisseriaceae bacterium | reverse complement strand
AACGGGGGCTTATGTCTGGGCCATCATCCTGCCCTATACCCATTACGCGCGTTTGCAGGTGCAGCAGTTTCAAATGCAGGCGCCAGTGGCCTATGGCCTGCCTACGGTTTTGGCGCTGACGGGCGCCGTGGCGGTGTTCATCCCGCTGTGTGCCTTATTGACCCGTCGGGCCCTGAGCCGACCTGAGAAATGGGGGGGGCGATGAACCCATCCGCTTCGTTCTGGGCCGCATTCAAACACACTTTTCACAGTATTTTTACCGACCAAGGCGTGCTGTTAATGGTGGTTTTGGCGCCGATACTCTATGGGTTTTTCTATCCATGGCCTTATGCCAACCAGCAGGCGCTAAAGGTGCCTGCTGCCGTGGTGGACTACGACAACAGCAATTTGTCGCGCCAAATTGTGCGCTTTGCCGCCGCCAGCCCTAAGATTGAGGTGCTGCGCCTAGACAGTGAACAGGCCGCCAAAGTAGCCTTATGGCGGGGCCAAATTGAAGGCTATATGGTGATTCCCGCCAACCTCAAACACGATGTATTACACCGCAAGGCCGCCAATGTGGCGATTGCCGGCAACGGCAGCTACGCCCTTTTAAACAAATCGGTGCTGTATGGGTTTTCTGAGGCCGTGGGCACCGTTTCTGCCGGCATTGCCATCAAGCAATTTACGGCCCAAGGCCAATCTGATGATCAGGCCTTTGCCAGCGCACAGCCTTTGGCCCTCAAAACCAAGGCCTACTACAACCCCAGTGAAGGCTATGGCAGTTATGTGGTGCCCGCCGTCGCCCTGTTGATTTTGCAACAAACCTTACTCATTGGCACGGCGCTGTTTGTTGGCACGCAGTATGAGGCTAAAGCAGCCTATGCACCGATCAAAACCTGGCTGGGTCGCATCGGTGCTTTCAGCTTGGTGTCGTCATTGATGATGGCCTTTTATTTTGGCTGGTTATTTGTGTGGCAGGACTATGGTCACGGCAAGAACGTGGCGGGAGCCCTGCTGTTGATTTTGCTGTATGCGCCCACCGTGATTGTCTGGGGTATGCTCTGCGGCCTGTGGTTTAAGGTACGCGAGCGCAGCGTGCAGGTGATTTTGTTTACCTCTATGCCCATGTATTTCATGACCGGCGTGTCCTGGCCTAGCGAAGGCTTGCCGCCTTTAGCACTGCTGCTTGGCAAACTTGTGCCCAGCACGCCGGCCATTCACGCGTCGTTACGGCTTAATCAAATGGGCGCCAGCGTGGCTGAGGTCGCGCCCTACTTAATCAATTTACTGGCCTTGGGCCTCATTGGTTTTGGCCTGCTGTGCTGGTTTGGCCGTACAAAAGAGAAACCACCCCCGCCCTGATCGCCGCCTTTTTTGATGATGCCCTAGTGGGTTTTTTTACTACAGGGCCCCTTCAGTACGGGATGGCAGTAATAGCGACCGGATGCGGCATTTTGCCCATGGCGTCGTTTTTTACCGACTTATTTTGCCTCATCTTGCTGGGTTAGTGATTGTGATCACGTCGCGTTTGGCACTATCATGGGGGCTATAGTCCACCTCAGTGAGCAACCCTATCATGACCGTTAAAAAACATCGCTACCAAGCCACAGTGACCTGGACGGGTAACCAAGGTACAGGCACGTCGCATTACCATGCCTATAGCCGCGACCACCTCATCCAAGCCCCCCTTAAGGCCGCCATTAAGGGGTCATCTGACGCCGCGTTTTTGGGTGACGCCAGCCGTTGGAATCCCGAAGAATTATTACTGGCATCCGCGTCAGCCTGCCATAAGCTATGGTATTTACACCTGTGTGCCGAAGCCGGCGTGTGCGTGCTGTCTTATGTGGATCAGGTGACGGGCACCATGGTTGAAGTGCCCTCAGGCCCTGGCGCATTCACCGAGATCACCCTGCACCCAGAAATCGTCATCAGCGATGAGGCTACCATAGACCTGGCCTTAAGCCTGCATCATAAAGCCCATGAGCTGTGTTATATTGCCAACTCCTTCAATTTCCCCGTGCACTGTGAGCCTATCGTCAAGGCGTAAGCAAACATGGCGTGGTTATTATTGCCACGCCTTCTTTATGACATGACTAACGGCTTTTGCTTCCCTCAGGCATCGGTCAGCCTATGTAACATACCGGCAGAGGCCGACCTATGGGCACGACGATATCAATCAAGCCAATCAGCCCGATATAGTATATATTTAAAGGATAGTGCCTATTCTGAGCAGCCAAGCGGCTTAGGCTTTCCCTTATTTCATGGTTAGCATAAGTGAATCACGATATGGACAGCGTTAACGTCAGTAACATCAGTCGGATCGATTTAAACCTACTGGTCATTTTTCAATGCCTCATTCATGAGCGCAACGTCACCAGAGCGGCAAACTCCCTGTTTGTGACCCAAAGTGCCGTGAGCGCTTCCTTGAAAAAACTGCGCCACGTCTTTGATGATGAGCTGTTTATTCGCACCCCTTCCGGCATGGCGCCCACTGAAAAAGCCTTAGAAATTGCGCCCATTATTAATGACGCCCTGCTCACGATTGCCAAGTTAATGACGGACAGCGCGCAAAAGCAGGTGTTTTTCCCCACCGACACCAAACAAACCTTTCGTATTGCCCTGTCTGACGACGTTGAGTGCTTATTGGCCAAAAAAATACTGGCCGCCGCCAAGGCGCTACAGCTCAGCGCCAACTTTGTTTTTTACCAAACCAATAGCCATTTCTGGTCGACGGCCTTTGGGGACAGCGACATAGACCTGGTGATTTGCGCCAACCCTAAGGGCGTGAACGCCCAATACCAAACTGCCGATCTGTTTTCATCATCGTATTCTTGCATTTTTGACAATCAGGTGCATGGCCTTCACAAGCCAATGAGCTTTGAACACTACGTGCATGGCAATCATGGTCGGGTCACGTTTGACGGCGGGCGTATTGGGTTTTTAGATGAGTTTTTTGAGGCAGAGGGGTATACCCGCCAGGTGAAGGCCACCTTCAGCCTGTTTTCCAGCGCCGTCAACGCCGTGGTGGGCAGCGATTTAATCTTGACCATGCCCTTATACACCACCCGCACCTTTGCCGAAAACAACAGCAAGCTCATGGTGAGCCCTGTGCCGTTTAAACTGGCCCCGACGTTTGCGGTGCAGATGATTTGGGACGTCAAAACCAAACACGACGTGGCCAATCAGTGGCTACGGCAATTCATCATCGACATCACCAAAGACTTAAAAAATGAGTTTACCTTTACCCCATAAAAAAACCCCACCGTGACGGTGGGGTTTGGGCTGCTTGATGTGTGTGTTTTATTTTTTAGCCTAGGCCGTCTTTTTTAACGTCTCCAAACGCCACGTTGTGTTGGGCGCTGGTGTTGACCTGGAGGGTAAACACGTCAGGGCGCGCATAGTGGCCAGAAACGTCAAAATCCAGATTGCTTTGTTTGAGCATGCCCATGTCCAGTTCGGCGTACAGCTCGGTTTCCTCCTCATAAACGGGGCCTGCCAGCACTTCGCCAAAGGGGCTGACGATCAGGCTGCCGCCACGCATGATGTAGTCGTCGGGCCCATGGTTGCCCATGTCAAACGTCTGTTGATACTCATCCGGGTAGGCCGACAATTTAATCGCCTGGCAGGCAGACAGCACAAAAACCCGCCCTTCTAAGGCGATGTGCACCATGGTGCTGGGCCAGGTTTGACGGTCATCGGCGGTGGGCGCACAGTATAGTTCGGTGCCCTGCGCGTACATGGCCAGCCTCAGCGCAGGCATATAGTTTTCCCAACAAATCACGCTGCCCAGACGGCCATGCGGCGTGTCTACCGTTTCCATTGTGGAACCATCACCACAGCCCCAAATAAGCCGCTCCTGCCCGGTGGGCATCAGCTTACGGTGGATGTTGACGATGCCCTGGTTCGGGGCCAAGGTCACGACGGTACAATATAGGGTACGGCCCAACTTCTCAATAATCCCCATCACGGTGTACACCTTGGTTTCCGTAACGATCTCGGCCAGTTTGTTTAACTCTGGGCCATCCAGGCTGACGGCGCCCTCCACATATTTTTGGTAGAGGCTACGGCCTGCCCCAGTGCGATTGCCCACCACGCAGCCAAATCCGTTTCCTTTCGGGTACCCCCCAATAAAGGCTTCTGGAAACACCGCGATGCTGGCCTGATTGTCGGCCACGCGCCTTAAAATCACTTCGGCTTTGTCCACGCTGGCCATGGCCGAAAATGGCACGGATGCGGCTTGAACAACGGCTACTTTAGTCATATTATTCTCCTCTATTGACTAACCTACGGATAAGTTTTTGCCTTTGGTTTCTGGCAACATGAAAAACAGCACTAGGAAGCAAAACAGCGACACGCCAGCCAAATACCAGGCGGGCACATTGGGGTTGCCCGTGTATTGAATCAGCATGGCGGCGATAAACGGCCCGGGGCCAGCCAAAACGGCAGAGGCCACGTTGTGGCCGATGGCCGCACCGGTGGAGCGAATCGAAGCAGGAAAGACCTCAACCAGCAAAACCACGTTTAAAATAGCGCTGGTGCCGACAAAGGCGCCCAACAGCAACAGCCCCAGAAACACCACGAACAGGTTGCCAGAGTTCCACATTAAGAAAATGGGATAGGCCAGCACGGTTAAGCCTGCTGCCGTCCACAATACTGGCTTTCTGCGCCCCACTTTATCCACCATGTAGCCGATAAACGGGTGTAAAAAGCAGTAAATCAACAGCGATAGGCTGCATAGCCATAGGGATGAGGTCTTGCTTAAGCCGACCACCGTCACCAAATGGTTGTTGGCATAGGTGATGAAGTAATACAAAGACACGCCAAATAAGGCAGAGAAGGCAAAGGCCATCACAAACGATTTTAATTTTTCCTGACGGGACACTTTTTCCAGCGTATTGGCTGCTTTTTTGGCTTTTAATGACTCATAAACCGCCGTGTCCGTGAGGTGTCGGCGAATAAAGGCCGCCAATACGGTCATGAATATAGACAGCACAAACGGCACCCGCCACCCCCAACTCATGACTTGCGCTTCGGTGAGCATGGTGTTGATGGCCGCGGCCGTGGCATTGCCCACCAAGAAGGCAATGCCGGCGGTACAGGTGATGATGCTGGCCGAGCGGGCACGACGATGGTCTGGTGAGCTTTCCACCAGAAAAATGCCGGCACTAGACCATTCCCCACCGACCATCATGCCCTGACAGAAGCGCAGGATAATCAGGATAATCGGCGCCGCAATGCCTAAGGTGGCATAGCCTGGCAATAGGCCAATCAGCGTGGTAAACACGCCCATGCCAAACACCGTCACCATGAGCACAAATTTTCGCCCGTATTTATCCCCCATCGGCCCTAAGATAATGGCCCCAAAAGGCCTGGCAAGAAACCCGACGGCGAATACCGCCAAAGAAGACAGCAACGACACCCCTGGCGCATCAGAGGGGAAAAAAATCATGCCGATGACGGCCGCAAAATAGCCATAAATGGCGAAATCAAACCACTCCATAAAGTTGCCGATGCCAATGGCAACGGCGTGTTTCCGACTGATTTTTAACGGTGCAGTGCCCATGTCACCCTGATCTGGCTGCGCCTGTGTCTGTTCAAAAGCCATGATGAATACTCCTCTATCTATTCTGAGTTGACGCCATATCCAACCTTCCGAATCGGCGACCCTGTTTTTATATTTGTGGCTTAGCCAGTGTAAATACTCTATTTTTTTAATCAAATGAATAGTAAAACTGCATGGTATGAATAGAATTGATAAGCCATTCATGTACTTGATAACAATGATTGTTTTTGTATGGCCCAACAAAACCCTTGCGATTTACCGCATACGCGTCTGCTCATGTCGACGAAAAAAAGGGCGTCCGCAACAGACGCAAAAAGGGCCTGCTTGTTTCAAGCAGGCCCTTGTTTAGCGTTCAACTATTTATTTTTCTTCAGGCAACGTCCCCGTAATGTCTAAGGTCACGCGGCGATCAGCCTGTAAACACGCTTTGAGTGATGCGGTGGCTTTCGTGCCCTCACACCCGGTCGTGACCGGCTCACTGGCGCCCTTGCTGTACACGCGCAGCTCGGTTTGCACGCCATTTTGGGCCAAGTAGTCACGAACCGCCTCTGCCCGT
>JAGNPU010000123.1 GCA_017989485.1 Neisseriaceae bacterium | reverse complement strand
CAAAAATGTGCTCTTCGGCATTGTCGATGTTGATGGTTTCACCCAGCTCGGTCGGCTTGCCAACGATGAAGCCGGTTTCTAATTCGATGTCTAGCTTGCGACAGGCGCTGAACACGGGGCGTTCTTGGTCCGGTAGTTTGATTTGCCCGCTGGGGCGCGTAATGTCGGTGCCGCTGACCACCACCGAGCTGGCACGGCCGTTGTAACCAACCGGCAATTCACTCCAGTTCGCCAACAAGGCATTTTTGGGGTCGCGGAACATAGAGCCAACGTTGAACGCATGTTCTTTTGATGAGTAAAAATCAGTGTAGCCGGTGACCTCAACCGGCAAATGCATGGTGGCCTCGGTCTGAGGCACTAAGGCCTGGGCGCGTAGCTCGGCGTTGTCGCGTAAGGTGGCGGTGTCGGCAGACAGCAGCGTTTGCAAATCATGACGAACCTGTTGCCATACGCTTTGCCCTTGGGCCATAAAGGCGTTTAGCGTGGGTTGATTAAACACGTTTTCAGCGCCGGCGTTTAATAATCCTTTGCGTTCTAATAGGGCCAAGTCCAAAACAAACTCACCGATGGCAACGCCAGCTCGGGGGGCCGTATTGGGCGTGCTGAAAATGCCATAAGGCAGGTTTTGGATGGGGAAATCGCTGTTGGCGGCAACGGCAACAAAAGATGAATGAAGGGACATGGTGGGGTGCTCCTCTAGCAGGTAAAACAAATGGGTTTTAAATTATTGTTGTTTTTATTTGGGGTGAAATTCAATTGTCAAACGGTTAGGTCAAACAATCCGAATTTGTCTGCTCATTATATTCACACTCTTTTGAATTACGCAAATAGTAATTTGATTACGAATAGCGTAATTAATGTTAAAATCAAACGATGCCGTAGGGCCTATGGTCGCAAGGCTGAATGCACGCCGGCAGGAGGCGGGCGATTCGAGTGTGAGGCGGCACAATAAGTTGGTACAATTCTGAATAGAAAAATATGGGAAGGGTTTATGCAAAAAGAACAAAAGCTGCCGACGGGCGTGCAGTCCCTAGAAGTGGGCCTGTCGGTATTTGACGTGTTGGCGACAGAGAGTCGGCCGATGATGTTGAAGGAAATTGCGGCCACCATAGACATGCACCCCGCGAAGGTACATCGGTATTTAGTGAGCCTGGTGCGCAGTGGGTACGCGCAGCAGTTTGCCAACGGCCGCTATGGCGTTGGCGACAAGGCACTGGTCTTAGGATTGGCGACGGTGCGGCGCACAGAACACTTGCAGCAGGGTCAAAAAGATTTATTGGCCTTGCAGCAGCACATCAATGAGTGCGTGCAGGTGGCGAAGTGGACGACGTTAGGCCCCTTGGTGGTGCAGTTTTTAGAGCCCAACCACCCCGTGATGATTACGGCCAGAGTGGGCTCGTTAATGCCGGTGCTGCGCTCCGCCACCGGCCACCTGTTTGCCAGCTATTTGCCCGAAGACACGGTGAAGCCGCTGATGATGAGGGAATGGGCCGAGCAGGCTGCTGCCGGCATTTCAGTGGCGCCACGAGATTGGGCCGAATTTTTAACGTTGAAACAAACGATTTTAACCCATGGGTTTAGCGTGATTGAAGGCAGCTTGATTCGCGGCGTCAATGCCTTAAGCGCGCCGATTTTTGACGCCAACGGCGACATCGTGTTTGTGATTACCTGTATGGGCAATGCCGATCACATCCAGATCGCCTATGACAGCGAGCACGCGCTGGCGATGAAGGCCACCGCGGATAAAATTTCTCAGCAGCTGGGGCACAGGGTCTAGATTAAACGCCGTGCCGCTTCTTGCAGCTGCGGCAGCAGCGTGTCCACGTCAACCGCAGACAGGGTGATCAGGCCAATGGCCATGTGCCGGTGCGGCAAGGGCACAAACAGGCCTATGGCCCCTGGCTGTAAGACGTTTTGTGAATGGGCATAGCCTAGTGTTCTGGCCGCAACAACGGCATCGGGGTCATCCTCTTGGGCCGCAAACGTACTCATCACCGCCACCCCCGCTGCCGCCAGCCCCATCGGGTGGCGGGTGCCTAAGCGATAGTTGACCTGTAGCACCGAAGCGTTTTGCGCCGCGGTCTTCACCACCACGCATTCTTGCCGGTCGGCCATGACCATGGCAGTGCAGGCATTGGTTTGCACCGACAGCTGGTCCAAAATATATTGGCTATTGTGCGGTAGTTTTTGTTCAAATAATTCATACAGGTGCAAAATCTTGGCACCGACGTACAGGCCATCGCTGCTGTCGTGTTCGACAAAGCCTTGTTCCTGTAGCGTTTTCACAATTCTGTAGGTAATGGTGCGGTTCAGGTCTAAGGCGATGGCTAATTTGGCAATCGTCAATCGGCCTTGCTGGTTGGCAATCACCTCTAGGGCCTGTAGCCCTCGTTCCAACGTTTGTAATGTCTTCATTCCCCACCTTTACGTAACGGATGCCGGATTGCTGGTCCGGATGCTCTTCAAACACATCATGTGCACTGGGCCATAATGGCCCTATGGCAAACCGATGGTACCTGTTTTGTCTTGGGATAAACAGATGGCCAGCGTTTTATTGTGGGCGGCTCTTTTTCTTGGCTTAGTCTTGACAAAGCCTAAGTAATGGTTAATATTTGGCTGGTTAGGTCTAATATAGAAATATTTGTTCGATTATAGAACAAAAAAACACATAATAAAAATTATTCAAGAGGAGAAAACCATGAGTCACTTAGAGGCTGCGGCCACAGGCTGCCCGTTTCATGCGTCGCCCATGTCGGCGCAGGCAAAAGATTTTGATATGTTTGATGAGGCCTACCAAGCCAATCCAGCGGAATCCCTGCGGTTTTCACGCGACGGCGAGCCGGTTTTTTATGCCGAAAAAATGGGCTATTGGGTCGTCAGCCGCTACGATGACGTCAAGGCCATCTTTCGAGACCCCATTACGTTTTCCCCCTGCAACGTGTTGGAAAAGCTGATGCCGGCGACGGAAGAGGCCGCAGCGGTTTTAAAGTCGTATCACTACGGCATGAACCGCACCCTGGTGAACGAAGATGAACCCGTGCACATGGCCAGACGCCGTGCCTTAATGGACGCGTTTGAACCGGCCAAGCTGGCGCCCAAACGCGACATGGTGAGGGCCATGGTGACCAAGCTGGTCGACGGCTTCATCCATAAAGGCAAGGCCAATCTGGTGCAGGAAATGCTGTGGGAAGTGCCGCTGGTGGTGGCGCTGCAGTTTTTGGGCGTGCCTGACGATGATGTGGAAACGCTGAAAACATTTTCCGTGGCGCACACGGTGAACACCTGGGGCCGACCGACGGACGCCGAACAGGTGCACGTGGCCACCGGCGTGGGCCAGTTCTGGGATTACTCCGGGAAAGTGTTGCAAAGAATGCGCGACAATCCTAAGGGCAAGGGGTGGATGTACGACATGATTGAACAAAACCGCACCATGCCCGAGGTGGTCACCGACAATTATTTACACTCCATGATGATGGCGATTATGGTGGCGGCACATGAAACCACGTCTTTGGCGTCCACTAACGCGATTAAAGAGCTGTTGTCTCAGCCCATGCTGTGGCAAAAGCTGAGCGAGCAGCCAGCGTTGATTCCCGCCGCAGTCGAAGAGTGTTTGCGTCATTCTGGCTCGGTCGTGGCGTGGCGTCGTCAGGCCACCGTCGATGCAGAAGTGGGCGGCGTGCGCATTCCTGCCGGCGGCAAAATATTCTTGGTGTCGTCTTCGGCCAATCATGACGGCCGCCATTTTGAAAACCCGGATGAGTTAGACATTTACCGTGACAATGCGGTTGAGCACCTGACCTTTGGCTATGGCGCCCACCAGTGCATGGGCAAAAACATAGGCCGTATGGAAATGTGCGTGTTTATTGAAGAGCTGACCCGCCGCCTGCCACACCTGCGCCTGTCAGAACAAACCTTTACCTATTTGCCCAATACTTCTTTTCGCGGGCCGCAGGCGCTGTGGGTTGAGTGGGACGTGACCCAACCGGTCGCAGAAATGGCCCCAACCGTATTCCCCGTGGGGGCACCTGACACCAAAAACCTAACCCGTGCGGTGCTCGTCAGCGATGTCTTTACGATGGCGAAAAACGTCTTGGGGGTGCGTTTGCGTTCGCTGGCGCAGTCGCCTTTGCCCCAGTGGACGCCTGGCGCCCACATAGAGCTGGTTCTGCCAACGGGCGAGAGCCGTAAGTACTCGCTGTGTGGTTTGCCCGGTGACGATGAATACCTGGTGGCCATACAACGTGAAGAGGCTGGCCGCGGTGGGTCAATATGGTTGCATGAGCACTTACAGCCCGGCATGCATTTGGCCATAAAGGGGCCAAAGAACTTCTTCAAACTAGACGAGGCAGCCCCCTATCATTTACTCATCGCCGGTGGCATTGGCATTACCCCCATCATCACCATGGCCAATGCGCTGCGTGCGCAAAACAAACCTTACCAACTGGTGTACTGCGGCAGTGAACAGGCAAGAATGGCGTTTTATCAGGAGGCTTTAGACCACGACCCACAGGCGTTGATGTGTGTGTCCGCATCGGGCCAACGCGCGGATCTAGACGCCTTGCTGCAGGCCTTACCTGATGGGGCGCAAGTATGTGCCTGTGGGCCTGAGCGTTTACTGGATGGGCTCAGCGCGCTGATGGCCAATAGGGCGCAGTTGACCTTGACCATAGAGCATTTTACGGCCGTCAACACGCTGTTGGACCCGTCTAAGGAAACGGCATTTTCGGTTGAGCTATTGGACAGCGGCATCACGCTGAACGTGCCCAAAGACAAAACCTTGCTGGATGTGTTGCATGAAAAAGGCATAGACGTGGCCAGCGACTGCTGTGAGGGCCTGTGTGGCAGCTGTGAAGTCATGATTGAGTCGGGAGAGGTGGACCATCGGGATCGGGTGTTGTCCACGGAAGAGAAAAACAGTGGTCGGATGATGATGAGCTGCTGCTCTAGGGGCAAAGGCAATCTGAGATTAAAGCTGTAAGCGTGTGATCACTGTGGTTGGGTATGGCCTCTGCCGATGTTATGGGCAGAGGCCATTTCTTTCTATGCTCATGCTGGTTAGGTGATGGCGGTAGCGTTCATTATTCGGGTGATTAACGCCGAAAAGTGACGGTTGGGTTTTATGCACGCGCTGGTAAGGGTAAAAGACAGAAATATTTTGTTCTGGGTTCTGGCCTGTGGCACTATGAGGGCCTGACTTAATGGATGCCAAAGGAATGTGTATGTTGAGAATTCAAGGTAAAAGAGGACTGCTGCTGTTGGCCTTAGGGTTAATGGGCGGGTGCGCCAGCGTCATGGATGTGGCGACACATCCAGGGGGCAAGGCACTGTTGTTCCCACCTCAATACGCCAGCGGTGTCAAAACAGACCGTTTGCCGGCGTTGCCTCTGGCACAAGCAGGCAAAAAGCTGAAGGTGCGCAATGCGGGTTTTTGGGTGGGCAGTCCCGCCAAGAGTGGCCGTAACCAAGTGACCTATGAGTACACTTTGGTATTGGACAAGCCGTACCCCTACGATGTGTATCAAGAAGCCATATTGGCAAACCCTGATCAGGCCAATCGTCCTTTTGTCTATCACCAGGTATTTAAAAAAGGAGGGCAGAATATGACGATTCGGCATGGGCCGGTTAAAGGGCTGGTGCTTGGCCAAACGTATACGTTGACGCTTAACCTTTATGCGGATGAGGCACGCACGCAGCTGCTGGATTCTGTGGTGCAGCCGGTGGTTTCTCCGTTTGACACCCGTTTGGGCTGTTTGCGGATGGCAGAGGACACGCCTTTGCCGTTAGACACTAACCGCCATTGTTTTAATCTATAAATCCATGAGTGTGGTTTTTTTGATGTGGGCGTGACGGCCCATGTCTGTCGATAAGCCAGCGGGCGAGTGCCCTGCTGGTTTTTTTGTTCTTTTAGGTGGCGATTGCCCCTTAAGCTTGGCGTAGGCCTCTTTAGGCGTTGCCTGAAGGTGTTTTGTGTGGTGGCTTGATCCTAGAAAAAGGTGAGCAACGGTGAGGCACGGGTGGCAACAAACACATGGCGCAGGTCAGGGTTCTTCCCTACACTGTGATGTGACGTCCCGCTCATGTGGGCAAGGAGCCGTTGATG
>JAGNPU010000122.1 GCA_017989485.1 Neisseriaceae bacterium | reverse complement strand
GCCTTGCCCAGCAGGATTAGGGCAAGACTGATTAAACTAATTATTTAAGGTGAGCAAACCAAAATCGTGTTTTATGCCGATACGCTTACCCGAAGTACTGTGTTGCGCCTGCCAGATTCATGAGACGACGCCCTGCAGAATGCCTTATACCAATGTCACCTTTTATAAACACTTAAAACTAAAAGCACCCTCTTGATACAAATCAAAGTGCTTAATTTTTAAAACCTTATAATGATTGCATTGAAGGACTAAAGCAGATCGATCAGCGTCTCATTGAATACAATCTAATCCTAGTAAGGGAGATGAGCATGGCAGCTTGGCAACATTTATTTCAAACTGATTTTGGCATTTTGAGTTTAATCACTATTGCCATCACCTTTTTAATTCCAGTCGTCGTGGGCATTGGCTTTTTTGTAAAAGTACGCAAAGCCACCCCACCAGCCGGCGAAGAAGAGTAATATAGCGAAAGAGTTTCCTCTTGATGTGTGTGTTTGGGTGCAGCGAAAGCTGCACCTTTTTTTTTGCTCACACGCCACCTCTGCCAAACAGATGCAAAAAAGCCGTTACATTCATCGTAACGGCTTTAAAAATTATACTGGTTTAAACAGCCTGATCGTCACGCTCTCCGGTACGGATGCGGATGCATTCATCGACGGTGGTCACAAAAATCTTACCGTCGCCAATCTTACCGGTTCTGGCCACTTGAATAATCGCCTCTATCGCCCGCTCAACCATGTCTTCTGGCAGCACCAGCTCTACTTTTACTTTTGGCAGAAAATCCACCGCATACTCGGCGCCGCGATAAATTTCCGTGTGTCCCTTTTGGCGACCAAATCCCTTAACCTCAGTTACGGTCAAACCATTCACCCCAATTTCGGTCAATGCCTCTCTCACGTCGTCTAGTTTAAACGGCTTGATGATGGCTTCAATCTTTTTCATGTAATGCTCCTAAGTCTTGACATTAAATCACTCAACCAATATTACCACTGTATCAGCCACAGAGCCTATAAGCCCTGATTAAAGCCAAACCAGTACGTCTTGGGTATAGAAATCATTCTATATCAAGGGGATTCATTTTTAAAAGCAATTTCGCAAATTTTAAGAGCCAAAACAGCCAACTTAAGGTATCATAACGCCTTCCCCAAACTGCTTTGTGAGAGAGATTCATGTCGCTAGTTTTGCCCCTGCGTGGTGCCGCTGCACTGTCTGCATTCCGCCTTGAGAAGTTACATCAGAAAGCTTTAGAGCTTAATCTTCCTGCCCATTTAACCATACGCTCAGAATATTGGTATTTTGTAGACGCTCCGGCCGCCCTGACGCCGACGCAAACAGACGCCTTATGCCAATTAATTGATGCCGTTACAGAACCCCCGGTGCCTCCTACTAGTGAGGCATCTTTGCTGTTGGTGGTCCCCCGAATCGGCACCATTTCGCCCTGGGCTTCTAAAGCCACCAACATTGCCCACAACTGTGGGCTTAATGTTGTCCACCGCATTGAACGCGGCATGGCTTTATGGGTAAGCGGCCTCAATGCCGAACAGCTGGCTCAGTTTCAAACCTTGGTGCATGACCGCATGACCGAAAGCGTCCTGCATACGTTTGCTGACGCCCAAGCCTTGTTTAGCCGCCCCGAAGAAAAAACCTTCTCTACCGTCGCCGTCCTTGCCGAAGGCCGTGCCGCCCTCGTGGCCGCCAACTTAGACCTCGGTCTGGCGCTGTCTGAAGACGAAATCGACTACCTGGTGGACAACTACCAAAAACTGGCCCGCGACCCCAGCGACGTAGAGCTGGTGATGTTTGCCCAAGCCAACTCCGAACACTGCCGCCACAAAATCTTTAACGCCGACTTCATCGTCGACGGCGTGGCCAAAGAAAAAAGCCTGTTCGGCATGATACGCGACACCCACAAAGCACACCCTCACGGCACCGTAGTGGCCTACAAAGACAACGCCTCCATTATTGAAGGCGCCAGAATCGACCGCTTTTACCCTAAGGCCGCCGAGCAGCAAGGCTACCGCTTTAGCGAAGAAGACACCCACATCGTGATGAAGGTGGAAACCCACAACCATCCGACCGCCATCGCCCCATTTGCCGGCGCGGCAACCGGCTCTGGCGGTGAGATCCGCGACGAAGGCGCCACCGGCAAGGGCGCTCGCCCGAAAGCAGGCTTAACCGGCTTTAGCGTGTCCAATCTGAACATCCCCGGCTTCAAACAGCCTTGGGAGCAGTATGCCGACCACGCCGCCGAATACGGCAAGCCTGAGCGCATCTCCAGCGCCCTAGACATCATGATTGATGGTCCTATTGGCGGCGCTGCCTTTAACAATGAGTTTGGCCGCCCTAATCTTTTGGGCTATTTCCGGACCTTTGAAGAGGGCTTTAACGGCGACGTCCGTGGCTATCACAAACCCATCATGCTGGCCGGCGGCTTGGGCAACATCCAGGCAGGCCAGGTCGAAAAAGACATCATTCCCGAAGGCGCCCTATTGATTCAGCTGGGCGGCCCAGGCATGTTAATCGGTTTAGGCGGCGGTGCCGCCTCCAGCATGACCACCGGCGCCAACAGCGCCGACCTGGACTTTAACTCAGTCCAGCGCGGCAATCCTGAAATCGAACGCCGTGCCCAAGAAGTCATCGACCGCTGCTGGCAGCTTAGCGAAGACAACCCAATTGTGTCGATACACGACGTCGGTGCCGGCGGCCTGTCTAACGCCTTCCCTGAACTGGTCAACGACGCAGGCCGTGGCGCCATATTCAAACTGCGCGACATCGCCCTAGAAGAACGCGGCCTGACCCCAATGCAAATCTGGTGTAACGAAGCGCAAGAGCGCTACGTTCTGGCCATTATGCCCGACAGCCTTGCCTTGTTTACCGACATTTGTGCCCGTGAACGCTGTCCGTTCTCCGTCGTGGGCACGGCCACCGACGATGGCCATTTGCAAGTGCGCGACGATTTGTTCGACAATGACCCGGTTGACCTACCGTTAAACGTGTTGCTCGGTAAACCACCGCGCACCACCCGCAGTGACGTCACCCAGCCAGCCATCCACACCGTCTTCCACAGCTCGGCCCTAGACATCAAGGAAAGCGCCTACCGCGTGTTGCGTCTGCCCACCGTGGCCAACAAAAACTTCTTGATCAGCATTGGTGACCGTAGCGTCGGGGGCATGACCCACCGAGACCAAATGGTTGGCCGCTTCCAAACCCCCGTGGCCAACGCCGCCGTCACCATGATGGGCTTTAACACCTATAAGGGCGAAGCGATGAGCATGGGCGAAAAAGCCCCTATTGCCCTCTTTAACGGTGCCGCCTCTGGCCGCATGGCCATTGGCGAGGCGATCACCAACATCGCCAGCGTGGACATTGGCGACATGGGCTTGATCAAGCTGTCTGCCAACTGGATGGCGCCTTGCGGTAACGAAGGGGAAGATGCCCGCCTATACGAAACCGTCCAAGCCGTGTCTGAATACTGCCAGGCCTTAAAACTGAGCATCCCGGTGGGCAAAGACTCTTTGTCGATGAAAACCGTGTGGTCTGAGGGCGCTGAGCAAAAATCAGTGACCTCGCCTTTGTCTTTGGTGATTACGGCCTTTGCCCCAGTGCAAGACGTGCGCCACACCGTGACCCCAGAACTGAAGGCCGTGGCCGCAGACACACTCTTGCTCATCGACCTAGGCCAAGGCCAAGCCCGCATGGGCGGCAGCGCCCTGAGCCAGGTTTGGAAAGACCTGTCTGGCTCGGCGCCTGATCTGCCGCAAAGCCAGCTACTGGCCGGCTTTTACCACGCCATCCAACAGCTGGTGCGTGAACAAAGCCTGTTGGCCTACCACGACCGCGGCGACGGTGGCCTGTTGACCACCCTGGCTGAAATGACGTTTGCGGCCCACATCGGCCTAGACGTGTCATTAGACAGCGTCATGGCGGCCCAGTCTCACGACAACGTGGTCGACGCCCTGTTTAACGAAGAGCTTGGCGCCGTGGTGCAAATCCATGCCGCCGACGTGGCCAAAGTCATGGCCGTCTTCAGCGCCCATGGCATTGGCCACCTGGTCCACGACATCGGTCACAGCAACGGCAGCGACAGCCTAAACATCAGCGCCCAAGGCCGAAGCCTCATCGCCGAAAGCCGTTTGGCCTTGCAAACCGCCTGGACGGAAACCAGCCACAAAATGCAACGCCTGCGCGACAACCCTGAATGCGCCGACAGCGAATTCGCCCTACTGCAAGAAGACGGCCTAACGGCACTGCACGCCAAAGCCAGCTTCGATGTGGCGCAAGACGTGGCCGCACCGTTCTTGAATAAAGGCGTGGCCCCTAAAGTAGCCGTCTTGCGCGAGCAAGGCGTCAATGGCCAAGTAGAGATGGCGGCGGCGTTTACCCGCGCCGGCTTTGATGCCTACGACGTCCACATGAGCGACATTTTGAGCGGCCGCGTGGCCCTAGCCGACTTCCAAGCCCTAGCGGCCTGCGGTGGCTTTAGCTATGGCGACGTTTTGGGCGCGGGCGAAGGCTGGGCCAAGAGCATTTTGTTCAACAACGCCGTACGCGATGCCTTTAGCCAATTCTTTGCCCGTCAGGACACTCTGGCCCTAGGCGTGTGTAATGGCTGTCAAATGATGAGCAATCTGGCCAGCATCGTCCCCGGTGCCGACGCCTGGCCTAAGTTCAAGCGCAACGAGTCAGAACAGTTCGAAGCCCGTTTGAGCATGGTCAAAATCGCCGCCTCACCGTCTTTGTTGCTGCAAGACATGGTCGGCAGCGAATTGCCGGTGGTGGTGAGCCATGGCGAAGGCCGCGCTGAGTTTGTCGGGGGCAACGTTCCCGCCGACTTAAGCATTGCTTTGCAATACGTAGACGGCTTAGGCAACGTGACCCAACGCTACCCATTAAACCCCAATGGCGCACCACAAGGCATTGCCGGCGTGACCACGCCGGATGGCCGCGTCACCATCATGATGCCGCATCCAGAACGCGTGTTCCGCACCCAGCAACTCAGCTGGCACCCTGAAGACTGGGGCGAAAACAGCGCCTGGTACCGCATGTTTGCGACCGCCAGACGTCATTTTGGCTAAACCGCCATGCCTGACACACCAACCGCCCAGTTCATTTGGGCGGTTTTTTTTGGGGTTTATGCGGCATCCCCCCCCATAGTGTTGCATTTAACATACTATTATTAACAGCCTCTTTCATCAGGCCAATGCCGCCACAGTAAGCTTTAGGCCCATCGGCCGCCAGATTTGGCGCATGACCAAGGCCGCGCGCCCATAATATTAAACGAATAATTTATAACTACCTGTTACTATTAATAATACATAATATTATGGATGACCACATGAGCGCGTCTCTTAAAACCATACAGTTTAGCCTGGGTCTTTTTGTCTATACCCTACACCTCAACAGCTATGCGGCCTGCATCGACAATGGCACGGTATTCGACTGTGACAACACCATCAGCGGCAACCCCGACGCCAAATATCAAACCGTCAACATCACCACCACCGCCATCGGGGGCACCGCGCCTTTAGCCGGCTTCGGCGTTTACGGCAACAACAACACTCAATTTCGCTTTAACACCCTTAACGTCAACACCACCGGCAAAGACGCCGATGCCCTGCGCCTGCGCATTATTGCCAGCATGGACATCGACAAGCTGGTCATTCACACCTCCGGCAGTTCCGCTGATGCGATCAACGTTACGGATGAAGCCAAAGGCAGCACCCTGCGCATTGGGGACAATGCCCTCATCACCGCACAAAGCGGCGTCGGCATCCGCGTTAACTCTGGCCCAGACGCAGGCAAAAACAACGTCGTCACGCTGGGTAAAAATGCTTACATCGAAACCCATGGCAGTGGCAGTAACGCCATAGACACCGTTGGGTATGCCGTTTATGCAGGCAATCGAAACTGGCAGGCTGCCAAAGCAAAAGGAAATGCCATTATTCACCTTGGCGATGACAGCACCATCATTACCCACGGCAACAATGCGCATGCGGTCTACGCCAATCGTGGCGGTGGCATCACCCTAGGCCACACCACAATACGCACTGATCACAAAGGGGCTTATGGCCTTTATGCCGAAACCCTCAGCACCCGCAGCAGTTATATTGCAC
>JAGNPU010000121.1 GCA_017989485.1 Neisseriaceae bacterium | reverse complement strand
TCCCCATAATGATGGGCCCACAAATGGCGGTCAGCAAACAGGGGGCAGAATAGCTTAAGGCCTCATTAAACACGGCGGGCAGTCGAACCGGCACCCGCGGCTCTAAGAACACGTAGCGATTCACAAACACAATCGCCGCCAACAGCAATAAAAGCCCCCAGCTCATGACCGTCCTCCTTGCCAGCGCGCCACCCACACCGCCACAAACATGCCGCACAAGCCCCCTATGACAATGCCCCCCTCAACGTGTAAATGGGTGAGCACAATCGACAGCGTCAGCGACACCACCACCCCGGCCAAGCTCGCCAGATTACGCAGCATGGGCACAATGATGGTGACAAACGTCGCAACAATGGAAAAATCTAAATGATAGGCTTCTAGGTCAGGCACGGCGCTGGCCAACAGGATGCCCATTAGGCTGAACAACACCCAGGCCAGGTAAAACGTCAGGCCGGCGCCAAATAAATAGGCAAAAGACAGGCCCTGTTGCCTATGGCTTAAGGCAAACAGCTCATCCGTCAACAAAAAGCCTATGCCCACGCGCCGCAGCGGCGTCATCGGCAGTACCTGAGGCCGCAAGGTCAAGCCATATAATAAGTGCTGGGCCGTAATAAAAAACACCGACACCACGATGGTCAACAGGCTTGCGCCTGCCGCCAACATGCCTAAGGTCACCAGCTGGGCCGCACCCGCAAACACAATGGCCGACATGCCCAGGCTTTGGGCAAAGCTTAGCCCCGTATCAATGGCCATGGAGCCCGCCAAAATACCCCAGGGCAAAACCGACAGGCACAGCGGCAGCATGTTTAGCCCGCCCTTGAAGAAGTCTTGCCTGGCCGTGGCTGGCGCCACGCCTACGTTTGTACTCATCACAACCCCGGTCAATGATTAAGTCTGTAGTTTAAAAAAAAATCAAGGCCAGGTCTTGGATAAAATTGCTGTTTTAGCACACATGTGCCGCGGCCAAACGCCGCTTGCTTAAGCCTGCGGCAAACGCGCCAGGCGTCACCCCGACGGTTTTTTTAAAATGCCGGTTTAAATGGCTTTGATCGGTAAAGCCACACTGCTGTGCCACCAGCGCAATAGGCTTACCCGCCTGCAGCGCCGCCCTAGCGCAGCGTATCCGCAACTGGAGTAAATAAGCATGGGGCGTCATGCCCACGACCCGCTTAAACTGACGCAAAAAATGCCAGGGGCTGAGCTGGGCCAGTTCAGCCAGCTCGGTCAAAGACACGTCCCGCGTCGGATCAACGTGTAAATACTCCTGTACCCGCAACACCGCTTGCTGGCTTATGGGCAGCAGCGGTTGGGCAGACACAAAGCGCGCATGTCTCAGCATGAGCTGCACCAAAGCCGTAGACAAGGCCGTCTCCTTAAGCAAGGTATTTTTTTCTTGGCCCTGTAGCAAAAAAGCCCAGCGAAACTGCTGTGCCAACGCAGGGTCGTGCAACACCGCCTGAGAAAACCACGGCTGGGTGCCCGCCTCTGAGCACACTCCTGCCGACAGCGTTTTCAGCAATGACGGCAGCGGATAAATCGCCTGATACCCCCACCCCTCATCCGCCTTTACCTCATCAGTGGCATGAACGTCTTCGGCATTGACGATTAAGAGGTCGCCTTTAGGGGCCACATGCTGCTGACCGGTGCGAGAAAAGCGCTGGGCCCCCTCTTCTATCACCGCAATGCAATAGGTTTCATGGATGTGCTTGGGAAAGCGCATGTGCTGATAGCGTGCCTGCAACATCTCCACGCCACCCAAGATGGGTAACTGGCCGAAGTGGGCATATTCTAAGGGCAAGTTTGATTGGGCCATGGGGCATCCTGCTGGGGTACTGGGGTCGATTGTGGGGGCGCCATGTCGGATGTCGCTCGATGCGCATGGCCTAAGGCCTACTGCCTCTGGGGCAGCAGGCCGATCATCATCATAGCCTAAACCACGGCCCACACCCACCCCTTCTGCAGCGGCTCAATGCTGCGGCAGCAAACCGCCATCATGGGCCGTAATTGAATCATCCCCCCGCAGGCCTAAACGCACGGGGGGATGGCTTTGAGGAGGCGCCACGCCAATGTCGCCTGCTAAAAAACTTAAGGCTGGTTTTGACAGCCTGCTCAACCTGGTTGCCAATAGCCTTGAGCATATAAATCCTGAGGCCGCTGGCCGTGCTCACGCAGCCAATACACCTGCCAGTTTTTGACCCACTGCGCCGCACCGGCCAGCCACACTTGGCCATAGCCTTGCAAAGCGTCGGCATCGGCCACCACCTGAGTCAACGCTTTAACGTAGGTGCTGCTTGACTGGCATAGCCACACCTCATGTAATTCAGCCTTGGTGGCCAAAACCTGGCGCGTGCTGAGGCCGTTGGCAAACACCAGCACATGCACCTCTAATCCCAAGGGCAGATCAGCCAGAATACTTTGTAAGGCCGGCAATGCGGACTCATCCGCAGCCATCCACAGCCATTTGGCGTAACGGTTTAACGTAAAGGCCGGGCTCGCCGTCAGCACCAGCCTGACCGCTTCCCCCTTCACCGCTTGTGCAGCCCAAGCCGACACCGTTTTGCCTATCGCCAACTGCGGCGTATGCAGCACAAAATCAACGTCTATGGTTCCGGCGGCCACGTCCTGCTGGCGTATGCTGTAGTCACGGCCATGGCCGTGGAAGGGGTAAAGCGTGACCCAAGCCCCTGGCATCGCCAATGCCCCGGTGGCCTGTAGGGCGGCCACGCCCTCGCCACCAAAGGTCAGGCGGCGCACTTCTGGGGTAATTTGGGTAATCGCCATCACGTTCGCCATAACGGCCATGGGTGATGGTTTGGAAAGGGATTGATGCATAAGCGACTCCTGAATTCACGACGACCACAATGGTCAAACTGGCGATGGCCACAACCACCGTCACACTCAGCTGTGTTTATTATACGAACAATTACTCACCTCTTAAACTCGCACACCCAAAACCAAACACTTAAATAAATATCAAATACTTACACAAAAAAATAGGCGCTTTAATGATAATGACTCACATTAAAACAGGAGAAAAAACGATGTAACCATGGTCACCCACGCGGTTCATTGCTATCATTATGAACAATTACTCACTTAAAGCCAGACGCAATGAATACGATCAAAACGCCGCCGCAACCGCGAAAAGTGCCCAAACAGGCTAGAGCCCAGTATATGGTGAACATTATTTTGGAAGCCACCGCGCGCATATTGGCCAAACGTGGCTATGCTGGGACCAACACCAACCTCATTGCCGCCGAAGCGGGCGTCAGCGTCGGGTCTATTTATCAGTACTTTCCCAATAAAGATGCCTTAATTGGCGCCTTACACGAACGCCATGCCGAGCAAATGTCCGAGATTATTGACGCGGTTTTACTGAGCGCCCAGCCCAACAACCTCAGAGAACATGTTTCCGTCATGGTCCACTCCCTCATGGCCGCACACCAGTGTGAACCGCAGCTACATCAGGTCTTAGAGCGAGAATTTCCTTATTTCGACCTGCCTTACGAACAAAGCCCTGCAGACCAAATTATTTTCAAACGGGTTCGTCGCCTACTGGCTTCTTTTCAAGCCCAAATCACCCAAACCGATTTGGACTTGGCCACGTGGACGGTCATGCACATCACCGAAGCCTTAGTCCACACCGCCGTGATTGAGCCGCCCAGTGGCCTGGCTCTCAGTCACATTGAAGCCGCCATCATCGACGCCATACTCGGCTATCTCACCCTGGCCAAGCCGGCTTTAGTGGCACAAACGGCATAAAAAAAACCCATGACCTGAGTCATGGGTTTTTAACACTCTTTTTTTACAGATACTTCTTACCTGCCTTATCCAATTGCGATTGGCGCATTCGAAAGCCCGACTTTTGCTGATCCGTCGTCTTGTCGATGCAGTAAACGCAGCTGACGCCGTGTTCATAACTGGGCAAGGCCACCTCTTCTGGCACTAAGGCCCAGCCACAGGCATGACACTTGCTGCCCTTGCCTTCGGCCACGCCGTGGGTCACCACGGTACGGTGGTCAAACACGTAGCACTCCCCTTCCCACAGGCTGTCTGCTTCGGGCATCTGCTCTAAATAGTTCAGCACGCCGCCTTTAAGATGATAGACCTCTTTAAAACCTTCTTGCAGCAGCAGGCTGGTGGATTTTTCACAACGGATGCCGCCGGTACAAAACATGGCGATTTTCTTGTCTTTGGCATCGGCTAAATGCTCGGCCACGTATTGCGGAAACTCACGGAAGCTTTCGGTTTTAGGGTCGATGGCATTCTTAAACGTGCCTGCCTTGTATTCATAGTCATTGCGCGTGTCGATGACGAGTACGTCATCACGCTGAATAAACTCGTGCCACTCTTGCGGCTCTAAGTAATGACCCACCCGATCTAGGGGGGCCACTGCCACACCCAAGGTCACGATTTCTTTTTTCAGTTTAACCTTGGTTTTGCGAAACGGCTTGTCGTCGCTGAAAGACTCTTTGTATTCTAAATGGTCAAAGCCAGCGGCCAATAAAAACTGGTGTACGCTGTCTATGCCCGCGCGGCTGCCGGCAATCGTGCCATTAATGCCTTCACCCGCCACGATGAGGGTGCCACAAATGCCCGCGTCGGTCAGCAACGTCAGCAGCTGTTCGCGTAGGGCTGCAGGGTCGGCAACGGGACAAAACTGATAGAGGGCGGCCACAGTCCAGGGCTGGTGTTGGCCTGGCTGAATGGGCATGGCTTCGGTTGCTGCGGGCATGAATGGAACTCCTAAAACAAATAATGACAAAACGGGGGCGACGTAAAAAGATGGGGGCCATTCTAACGGTTTTCCAGCCGCTAGGCGATGGGTTTGGCCACCGCAACAATAAACCGTCCGACAGGCGGACGGTTTCTCCCTAGGCTCAGCTAAGAACCGATTTTGGTTTCTGCCCCGCTTAATAAATTTTGAATGTTTTGCTTGTGGCGATACAACACCAGCAGCGCAATGGCCACTATGGCCCACAACACAGATGAGGGCCCCAACACAAACCAGGCCGCAATCGGTGCCGCTGCCGTGGCCACGAGGGCCGCCAAAGAAGAAATTTTTAAGCCGAAGGCCATCACCAGCCAAATGGCGGTACACACTAAGCCCACAGGCCAAGACAGCACGAACAGCACGCCAACCGCCGTGGCCACGCCTTTGCCCCCTTTAAAGCCAAAAAACAACGGCCACATATGCCCCACCAGCACCGCCACCGCCACATAGGCCAAGGTGGCCTCATGCAGGCCAAGGCTAGGCGTCAAGGCGCGCGCCAACCAAACGGCCAGCACGCCTTTTAAGGCATCGCCCAGCAGGGTCAAGATGGCGGCGGTTTTTTTGCCACTGCGCAACACATTGGTGGCCCCTGGATTGCCAGAACCGTAGGAGCGTGGGTCGTCCATGCCCATAAACTTGGACACAATCACCGCAAAAGACAGAGAACCCAATAAATAAGCCAATACGATGGCGACGAAATCAACAAAAGACATGGCAGATACACTAGAATAGATGAATTGACGATTTTACGCTAAAGCGATTAAAAAACAAATGGACATTATTTTCTTGAATGATTTCAAGGTCGACACCTTGATCGGCTATTACGATTGGGAGCGCACCCGCCCCCAAACCATTTTATTGGACTTAGACATTGGCATTCCCGACCAGCAGGCCAGCCAATCCGATGACATTCACGACACCATACACTATGGCGAAGTCGCCAACGCCATCATCCAAAGCCTAAAAACACAGCAGTTTCAACTTATTGAAGCCCTGGCCGAACACATAGCCAACCTCTTACTGAACGATTTTGGCGCACCATGGGTGCGGATACGGCTGTCTAAACCCGGTATTTTGCCCAACGTCAAAAAAGTCGGCATTGTGATAGAGCGATCGGCGCGCTAGGCCGACGCCTTAGGGCCACATCATCACCCACGGGGGTTGGCTTTGATGCCGGGGCTTCGTGGGTCCGCTGCACTTGGTCCACGCTACTGCGTGTTGGCCATCAGCAAATCATAGTCTGTTTATGGCCCGGCTGGCGTAGCGTGGGTCGCGACCCACAGGGGCTTGGCTTTGGTGCTGGGGCTTCGTGGGTCCGCTGCGCTTGACCCACGCTACCGC
>JAGNPU010000120.1 GCA_017989485.1 Neisseriaceae bacterium | reverse complement strand
TGGTGGCGGTAATGGCAATGATGAGGGCCAGCAGGACCGACCACATGCCGATGACGCTGGCCGGGGCGATGTTGCCAAAGCGTTCCTGATCCAAAAAGTTGAGGTCGGCATTGGGAAAAACCACATAAGAGAATAAGGCATTCAGGCCTATGACCAAGAAAATCGGCAACAGGGCTATCCACAGTTTGGGCCTGGGTAAATCATCGCTGGGCAGCTGTTCGTTACCGTGGTTGCCGTAGCCTTCGCCTTTGGCCATGGCCTTGTCGGCGCGGCTGCGCAAAAACCACACCCCAAGCGTCAACATCACCAGGGCGGCAATAATGCCTAAGCCTGGGGCGGCAAACGTGGTGGTGCCTAAGTAGGGGGTGGGGATGGCGTTTTGAATAGAGGGCGCGCCCGGCAGGGCCGTCATGGTGAAGGTAAACGAGCCCAGGGCAATGGCCGCAGGAATATAGCGTTTAGGGGTGTTGGTTTCGCGAAACAGCACGGCGCTAATGGGGTAGACGGCAAAGGCCACCACGAACAGAGACACGCCGCCATAGGTCAATAAGGCGCAGGCCAATACCACGGTCAAGATCACATGCTTGGTGCCCAATTTGCGCATGATGCCATGGGCTATGGTGTGGGCGGAACCTGAATCGGCCACCAGTTTGCCAAACAAGGCCCCCAAGATAAACAAGGGGAAGAATTTGATGAGGTAGCCGCCCAGCTCTTGCATGAAGGTCTGGGTATAGGTGGGCATAATGTACAAGGCCTCACCGCTGAGTAAGACCGCCAGACTGGCCATAATGGGGGCCAGAATCAAGACGGTGATGCCGCGGTAGGCAAAAAACATCAACAGCAATAACGATACAATAATGGCAATGGTGCTCATAAAGGGCCCTTTGTGTAAATTGTGTTGGTTATGGGAATCTTAGGATGACGGCAGGGGATGTGTGATGACGCGTGTTTACATCAAAACCAAATAGGACTGATATGGATGGGCGTGAGTGTGCGGCATGGTCTTGCTCCTTGTGCGGTGTAGAGGGACTGTCTTTTTTATATTTTGTGGGGTGTCGCCTTAGGCTTCGTGATTCATACTCAATGAGGGGGTAAAAGATGTCAATGAGAACAACGGACTGATGGATGTCTATATGTCGATGGCGTTTTGTTTTGTTCGGCCAGAAATAGAACGATATGAACCGCATTGGGCAATGAATTGCCGAAATTGGTTTTTGAATAAACTGCTTATGCTTTTTTTTGGCTTTTGGGGTGTGATTTCTAAAATAAAAAATTAAGTTAAAAAAATGAATTTAAGTTCATTATTTGTTGCTTAGATGCGATGGTTTCGATAGTCCTTAGGGGTTTGTGCGGCGTATTTGATGAAAAATCGGGTGAAGTAGGCGGGGTCTTGAAAGCCCAAGTCAAAGGCGATTTCTTTAATCGACAGGCTGGTGTAGGAGAGCAAATACTTGGCCTCTTGCGCCAGGCGTTCGAAAATCAGCTGTTTGGATGAGGCATTGGCGATGGTGCGGCAGATTTTATTCAGGCGGCCTTCGGTGAGGTTGAGCAAGCGGGCGTAGTAGGCAATGGGCAGGTGCTCAGTGTAATGCTCCTCAATGAGCGCTAAGAATTTTCTGAAAATGGCCGATTGGCTGTGCTGCGATGGGTGCATTTGCACCGAGCCGGCCATTAGGCGAAACAGGTTGATCAAAATAAGCTGGGCCCAATGGTTGATGGCGGCACTTTGGCCGAGGGCTTCTGGGTGTTGTACCTCTTGATCGAGGCCGTTAAAGGCCTTAATCAGCTGTGCTTCATGGCTTTTGGCCTGGTCGGATAGGTCGCGTAGGGTCAGGCAAAATGGCTGGGCGTCAATATTGGGGCCGCTGTTGTCTAGGCCTTGCATGAGCTGCTGCACCACGCTTTGGTGGACGGTCAATACTTGGCCGGTGGCGTGGGGTTCGGTGACAAAGCCGTGGGGAATGGGCGGCGGGGTCAAAAACAGCAGCGGCCCTTGCTCATTGTATTCTTGGTCGCCCAGCATTAAATGGACTTTGCCGCCGTGGATGTAGTGCAGCTGATAGTAGCGATCATGGCGATGTACGTGCATGGCGCGGCCAAAAAAAGAGGCAAGCTTGCCCAAGGATTCATAATGAATATGGGCGTTCTTGTAAAACCGGTCATAGGTTTGCACCAGGTTTAGATTGGGGATGTGCGTGCGTTTCATGGCTTATGCCTCTTTAACGGTGGGCCCAAAGGCTGATGGCTTAGCTTAACTGAGTGTGCCTGCGGTAGGCAAAAGGGGATAAAAAAAGCCAGCACTGACCGTGTTGACGGCAGGTGCTGGCGATGAGCGGAGGCATTTAAGCCTTGCTGCGGCCGTAAATGGGGGAGGCGGCTTGTTCTGCCTCATGCTGGGGCCCTAATGGGATATTGCTGCGGTCTTTCAGCAGCAAGGTGGCGATCAAGCCCACCAGGGTCATGCCGGCCAGATAATACACCACGGATTCGGTGCTGCCGGTACGGGCGATGAGGGCGGCGGCAATCATGGGTGAGAAGGCACCGCCTAAGATGGCGCCTAAGGCGTAGGAAATCGACACGCCAGAGAAGCGAATGGAGGCCGGGAACAGCTCTGAATAAAAAGCCGACTGGGCGCCATAGGTCAGGCCAATGCCGACGGACAAAATACACAGGGCGGCCATCACGCTTTGCCACGTGGCCATGTTCACCAAAGGAAACAGCAGGAACACGCCGATAAACTGTACAAACCAGCCAATAATGTACATATTGCGGCGGCCAATTTTGTCCGACCAGCAGCCTGATAGCCAGGTAAACAATAGCCAGACGGCCGCGGCCACCGTCACCACCATCAAAATTGGGGTGCGGTCCATTTGCAAAGGCCCAGTGGGGTCGGTGGTGTAGTTTTGAATAAAGCCACCGGTGGTCATATAGCCCAGCGCACTGTTGCCGGCAAACACCAAGGCCGCCAACAACACCAACAGCGCGTGGTTTTTGAATAAGTCTAAAACAGGCGTGCGTGAGTTGGCCTTGCGCTCTTTGATTTCTTCAAAGACGGGGCTTTCATCCACGGAGCGGCGTATCCAATGGCCTAAGAACAAAAGCACAATGCTCAATAAAAAGGGCACGCGCCAGCCCCATTCCACAAACTGTTCGCCCGGGGAAATCACGCCGCTCATTAAGGCCAAAACCGCAGAGGCCAGCAATAGGCCCAGGGGGACGCCGATTTGTGGAAAAGCCCCAAATCGGCCGCGCTTGCCTTCAGGGGCATGTTCTACCGCCATCAAAACCGCACCGCCCCATTCGCCGCCGGCCGAAATGCCCTGCAAAATGCGCAGGCAAACCAGTAAGATCGGCGCCATGATGCCTATGGTGTCGTAGGTAGGCAATAGGCCAATGAGTGAAGTAGAGGCGCCCATGAGCACCAGAGTCACCACCAACATGGCGCGGCGGCCTATGCGGTCACCAAAGTGGCCGGCCAAAAAAGCGCCTAAAGGACGGAATAAAAAGCTGACGCCCACCGAAGCGAAGGCGATGAGGGTGGCCAGTTCATTGCCTGCGGGGGCAAAGAACACCTGTTTGAATACCAAGCCGGCGACGCTGGCGTAGATAAAAAAGTCATACCACTCAACCGTGGTGCCGATGATGGTGGCGAGCGCCACCTTGCGCTCGCTCGCCGAGGCGGCCGCTGTGTTTGCATTCATTGCTTCTCCTTGGTTCTTTCTGAAGTAGATACTTTGTAAAGGTTTTATCGATTAGCTTTATAGCTAATATCTTAGTAATTATTTGTTACTATGTTAGTAAATTTAAGCAAGGCTTGTCCAGTGTTTTTTGAGGGAATGAGAAAATAGTGTCTGCATCAAGAGGGTGATTTTGAGGTGTGCGGGGTGGATTTTTATTTTTATTTTTAAAATCAATGGTTTGGTTTGGCGTTTTTGGTGGGTGCCTATTTTTCATCTCACCACATGCCCGCCTCTGTGGGGTAGCAAACCATGGTTTATTTGGTTTGATGACCTAGTCTGGCCCGTTGGAGACAACTCACCAAAGATGACCCACGTGCCGTCATCCTCGCGCAGGCGGGGATCCAGCCAGCCGTAGGCTGGGCCCAGATGACCGTTAGGATTAAGCTTAAAGCCATCCGCAATGCTTCGGCCGCTTCGTTATTAATCAGTCGTTGCCTTTCGCCCTGTAGGGCGACGTCGTTTCTTTTTGGTGGCAAAAAGAAACGAAGCAAAGAAAAAGCCACCCCTGGGCCGCCGCCCCTTGCGCCGTTGGCACAAGGGGTGCCCTCGCTAGAACCTGACTCGGCGGCTCAAAGGGGACGGGTAAACCACTGAAGCTTAAGCGTGGTGAGGTTAGTTACTCAAGCTATGTATACATCGTACTTCCCCCTCGCGAATACGGGGACCTAGCCAGCCATAGGCTGGGCCCTGTAGGGCGACATAAAACGCAGAACCATCACCCTTGATCGCATGATGATTTAGGGGCCGTTGTGATTAGCCTGAGGGCGCAGCGGCAGCCGTCCTGCCGACGGATCGGCAGGACGGCATGAGGTTGGTCATCTGAGCCAGTATGGTTATTTGATTTTCACACAGCCGGCCACCAGCGCCGTCAACAAACAGCCGACGCTGAGGTAGACCGCGACCCAGTGCCAGGAGCCCTGATTCATGTTCACCAGTGCGGTGGCGATAAAGGGGGTAAATCCGCCGCCGACGATGCTGGCGACCTGATAGCCCACGCCGGCGCCGCTGTAGCGATACTCGGTGCCAAACAGCTCGGTGAAGACGGGCTGGTGGACGCTGACCACCATGTCGTGGGCCAGGTTGGCCAAGAGGATGGCACACACGACGATCCAGAGCGTCATGCCAGACTCTAGGGCCCAGAAAAAGGGAAAGGCCGCTAGGGCACCGATGAGGCCGCCGATGGCGCAAATGCGGCGATAGCCTACGTGGTCGGCAATGCGGGCAAAAATGGGAATGGTAATGCAGCTAATCGCCCCCACCATGAGGCCGATGTTGAGAAACAGCTGGCTGGGCAAGCCGTATTGCTTGGTGGCGTAGTAAAGCGCAAACGCCGTCACCAAATACATGGTCAATAGTTCGGCCAGGCGTAAGGCAATGATGTAGAAAAATGCCTTAGGATGGCGGCTAATCGCCTCGACTATGGGCAGTTTCTTAGGTTTGATGCCGCTGTGAACGACTTTGCTCAGGAATTCGTCGGACTCCTCTTGGCCGCGGCGTATCCATAGGGCAATGGCCAAGACCAAGACGCTGGCGACAAAGGGAATGCGCCAGGCCCAGGCTTGAAACGCGTCGTCGCCTAACGTCATGATGATGAGGGAGACGCTGCCGGTGGCCAACATCAGGCCGACGCCGTAGCCAATTTGCACGCCGCTGCTGTAAAAGGCTTTTTTGCCGGCAGGGGCGTTTTCGACCGCCAACAGTGCCGCGCCGCCCCATTCGCCGCCGACGGCAAAGCCTTGGATGGCGCGTAGTAAAACCAGCAGCGCTGGGGCCCACCAGCCAATTTGGGCAAAATTCGGCAGCAGACCAATGAGTATGGTGGCCCCGCCCATCAGGGCCACGGTCAAGACCAGCATTTTCTTACGGCCAATTCTGTCGCCATAGTGGCCAAACACCACGCCGCCTAAGGGGCGGAATAAAAACCCCACGCCAAAGGTGGCAAAGGCCGCCAGCGTGCCCATGGTGGGGCTGATGCTGGGGAAAAATTGGTGGTTAAACACCAAGGCCGCAACGATGCCATAGAGTAAAAAGTCATACCAGTCGACGACGGCGCCGACAAAGCTGCTGATGGCGGCGCGCTTGGCCCTTTGTTCTTTTTGTAGGGCTTGTTGGGCGGCGGTGAGGGTGGGGTTAGGCTGAGGCACGGGCATCCAGTTTCATGAAGGAATCAATTCACCGCTATCTTAGGGAAGAGGCTTGGCCTTGGTCAAGCGAACGGCCATGGCCTAGTGCTTAGAAGGGGCATAAAACCGTGGTTGCGGCCTGATGTGGGCGGCAATATATGTTGCCTCAATAAGGCAATGGAGAAGCTCTGGTAGAAAATCGCCGTTATATGCAATATTGATGTGATTTTTTAAGATTTTAAGCACATTTGGGTTTTAAGTGGCTGGGGCTGGGTTTGGTC
>JAGNPU010000119.1 GCA_017989485.1 Neisseriaceae bacterium | reverse complement strand
GGTCATTATCTGCGCTGGCCAAGAGCCCAACCACGCCTTGGCCGACACCTTACAACACCCATCGGTGCACGTCATCGGCGGCGCCAACGACGCCAAGGCCCTAGACGCCAAGCTGGCGATACGTGCCGGCACCAAATTGGGCTTAAGCATTTAAGCCCTTTAACCCCCAGCAAAAAAACCCGTGCCATCAATGATGGACGGGTTTTTTCTATTGCCCCGATTGAGGGATGATGGAGGATGACACCAGCCACAAGGTGGGGCCGTGGCTAGGCGCTCGGTTATCCGCCTGACCTATGATGGTGCACAAAACCATGGTTTATTTGGTTTTGTGACCTAGCTCGGGCCGTTGGCGGCCACTCACCATACCTCTAGGCGCCGTCATCCTCGCGCAGGCGGGGATCCAGCCAGCCGTAGACTGGGCCCTGATGGCCGTTAGGATTAAGCTCAAAGCCTATCAGTAATGCTTCGGCTATTTTGCTATGGATCGGTCGTTGTTTTTCGCCCTGTAGGGCGACAGACTTTCTTTTGGGTGGCCAAAAGAAAGTATGCAAAGAAAAGGCCACCCCTGCTGATCCGCCCCTTGCGCCTACGGCCCAAGGGGTTCCCTCCCCAGAACCTAGCGAGCCAGCGCAGGCAAGAGTGGCGCCTCCTATAAAAGCGTGGTCGGCCACCACAAACGTTTTGCCTGCTTCATCTGGCTCGCTAGAACCTGTCTCGGCGGCTAAAAGGGGGCAGTACTTCACTCATGTTTTAGCGTGGTGAGATTAATAAATGACTTTTTAGAGATGGCGTTAACCAAACCATGACTAGCTTTACCCGCCATGCCCGCCCTAACCCTAGACGCAAAAAAACCACTCGTCTGAGTGGTTTTTTTTAATGGTGGCTGCCCGATGGCATCAACACCTAAATGAGGTGGCGAGCCAGACCCCCGGCACTGGTTCATTTGAGTTGGGCTGCTCGCTTCCGCGCCTGACCCGTTGACCCAAGAAACCATGCGGGGAGACCCGCCATAGAAGGGCGTAATATACCATTTTTTGACCAGAACGCCAAATTTTTTATACGCTTTATGCCCAACGATTATCCCATCAATTAGCCCATTGAATTAATCTGATTGTATACAATATCTTACCAAGTACGCCATTCCACAAACCCCTTGTTTCAGGTAGAATGTTTGCCCAATAGACCAATAACAACCCTGCCAAATCCTTAGAGACTCACCATGACCACTGCACGTATTCGTGAAATACCGTATAACTACACGTCTTTTTCAGATCGAGAAATTGTGATTCGCCTCCTCGGGGCCCCTATTTGGGACATTTTACAAACCCTAAGGGCACAAAGAAAAACCGGCCGTTCTGCCCGGATGTTATTTGAAGTATTAGGCGATATTTGGGCGGTAGAACGTAACCCCTATCTTGTGGATGACCTCTTGGCCCACCCCGATCGCCAAACGGCACTGGTTCGTGAAATGCGGCATCGCATCAGCGAAATCCAAAAACGCCGGGACGACAACGACGACGTGGCGCAAATGATCATGGAAGTCAGCAAAGCCGTTAACCTCTTTGACGCCAGCTTTGAACAAACCCGCAAAAAACGTCAGGCCATCAGCAAGTCTCTTAGCAAAATCACCAAAAAACACAACATCCAATTCGACGGTCTGGCCCGCGTCAGCCACGTGACCGATGCCACCGACTGGCGCGTTGAATACCCCTTTGTGGTTTTGACGCCGGACACCGAAGCCGAAATCGCGCCCTTGGTGCGCGCCCTAATTGACCTTGAGTTAACCATCATCCCTCGTGGCGGTGGCACCGGCTACACCGGTGGCGCTGTGCCCTTAGACGCCATGAGCGCCGTCATCAACACCGAGAAGCTAGACCGCCACCACGGCGTGACCTTTAAAAAACTGGCCGGCCTTGACGGCGAACGCCCCATTATTCATTGTGGCGCCGGCGTGGTCACCCGCCGCGTCGAAGAAGCCGCCCACCTGGCCGGCCTGGTGTTTGCCGTTGACCCAACCAGCGCCGATGCCTCCTGCATCGGCGGCAACGTCGCCATGAACGCCGGCGGCAAGAAAGCCGTTTTATGGGGCACGGCGCTCGACAATCTGGCCTACTGGAAAATGGTCAACCCTAAGGGCGAATGGCAGCTCATCGAACGCGTGGGCCACTGCTTTGGCAAAATCCATGAGGTGGACGTGGCCAGCTTTAACGTCCACACCCTAGAAGACGACGGCGAAACCATTAAGCACACCGACGTGCTCAACATTCCTGGGGCCTCCTTCCGCAAGGTGGGCTTAGGCAAAGACGTCACCGACAAGTTTCTGTCTGGCCTGCCTGGGGTACAAAAAGAAGGCACCGATGGCATCATCACCAGCGCCGCCTTTATTTTGCACCGCATGGCCAAACACACCCGCACCGTTTGCTTGGAGTTCTTTGGCACCGTGGCCAACGCCACCCCTGCCATCGTGGAGATTCGTGACCACATTCAGGCCCATCCCGACGTGGAAATGGCCGGCCTAGAACACTTAGACTGGCGCTATGTGCGCGCCGTCGGCTACGCCACCAAAGCGGCCGGCAAAGGCCGCCCCAAAATGGTGCTGCTGGCCGACATCGTGTCTGACAACGAAGCCGCCCTGGACCAAATCGCCACCGAAATCGTCGGCCTGGCTCAGGCCCGCCAAGGTGAAGGCTTTATCGCCGTCAGCCCCGAAGCACGCAAAACCTTTTGGCTAGACCGTGCCCGTACGGCCGCGATTGCCAAGCACACCAACGCCTTTAAAATTAATGAAGACGTGGTCATTCCCCTACCGCGCCTAGGCGACTATTCTGACGGGATTGAGCGCATCAACATCGAGCTCTCCATTCGCAATAAGCTGGCCCTGTGCGAAGCCATTTTGCCCTTCTTGCAAAGCAAGCTGCCGGTCAACAAACTGGGCACCGATTTGTCCACCGCAGACCTGCTCGGCAACCGTGCCGAAATGGCCATTGACACCGTCAATCACATCCACGAACGCTGGACCTGGTTGCTCACCCACCTGGATGCGCCCGTCACCGACTATCTTGCCCGCTATCCGGAAACGCGCTTAGAAGACCAAGCCCCTGCCGGCGACGACAGCTGCTTCATCGCCATGCGCGACTTCCGCCTGCGCGTGTCGGTGAAAAAAGACCTGATTCGCCAATTGGCCGAAATTTTCAGTGGCAAAACCGACGAGCCCATCATCAAGGCCTTAGAGAAAATCCACGTCAAAGTGGTGCGTGGCCGCGTGTTTGTGGCCTTGCACATGCATGCCGGCGACGGCAACGTGCACACCAACTTGCCGGTCAACTCCGACGATTACGACATGTTGCAAACCGCCCACAAGGCGGTAGAGCGCATCATGGCCCTCGCCAAAAGCCTGAACGGGGTGATTTCGGGCGAACACGGCATCGGCATCACCAAGCTTGAATTTTTGAGCGACGAAGAGATGCAACCGTTCTGGGACTACAAGCAGCGCGTCGACCCGAACGGCAACTTTAACCGTGGCAAGCTCATGCCCAAAGGCGATTTACGTCGCGCCTACACGCCCTCGTTCGAGCTTTTGGGGACGGAATCGCTGATTTTGGAAAAATCGACTCTGGGCGACATTTCCAATATGGTGAAAGACTGCCTGCGCTGCGGCAAATGTAAGCCGGTGTGCAGCACCCACATCCCGCGCGCCAACCTGCTGTACAGCCCGCGCAACAAAATCCTCAGCGTTGGCCTATTGACCGAAGCCTTCTTATACGAAGAGCAGACCCGACGCGGCCTGTCGCTGAAGCACTTTGACGAGCTTAACGACGTGGCCGACCACTGTACCGTGTGCCACCGCTGTGAAAAACCGTGCCCGGTCAACATCGACTTTGGCGACGTGACCGTGGCCGTGCGTAACTTCCTGCGCCAGTCTGGCCAAAAGAAATTCCGCCCCGCCGTGGCCATGGGCATGGCCTTCTTGAATGCCACCGACCCGGCCAGCATCAAGGCCTTGCGCAGCACCGTGATCAAGCTGGGCTTTAAATCTCAGCGCTTTGCCAACGGCATGGGCAAACGCCTAGGCTTGATCAAACAGCAAAAAAACAACCCACCCGCCACCTTAGGGGCCTCTAGCCTCAAGGAACAAATTGTCCACTTCATCAACCGGCCCTTGCCGCGCGATGTGCCCATTCGGACGGCGCGGGCCTTGTTGAGCATCGAAGACGACAAAACCATCCCCATCATCCGCAACCCCAACCTGGCCGAAGATGCCGAAGCGGTGTTTTACTTCCCAGGCTGTGGTTCAGAACGTTTGTTTAGCCAAGTGGGCTTGGCCACCCAGGCCATGCTCTACCACGCCGGCGTGCAAACCGTATTGCCCCCAGGCTATTTATGCTGTGGCTACCCGCAAACATCGGGCGGCCAGCGCGACAAAGGGGAAGCCATCACCACGGAAAACCGCGTGCTGTTCCATCGCGTGGCCAACACCTTAAACTATTTGGACATTAAAACCGTGGTGGTCAGCTGTGGTACCTGCTACGACCAATTGGAAAAATACCATTTCGATGAGATTTTCCCGGGCTGCCGCATCGTCGACATCCATGAATTTCTATTGGAAAAAGACATCAAGCTATCGGGCGTGGCCGGTCAGCAGTATTTGTATCACGACCCCTGCCACACGCCGATGAAGCTGCAACAGCCAACCAAGACCGTCACCGCCCTAATGGGCCAAGACGTGCCCTTGACCGACCGTTGCTGTGGCGAGTCTGGTACCTTTGCCGTGGCCCGTCCCGACATCGCTACCCAGGTACGCTTTCGCAAGCAAGAAGAGATCGAGAAAAATCTGGCCGCCTTACCCAATAAGGACCCGGTCAAAATCTTGACCTCTTGCCCAGCCTGCTTACAAGGCCTGAGCCGCTACGAGCAAGACACGCCGATTGAGGCCGACTACATTGTGATCGAAATGGCCAAACACGTTTTGGGTGACAAGTGGATGCCTGAATTCGTTGACACCGCCAACAACGGTGGGATAGAACGCGTGCTGTTGTAAATCCAAGCGCAGACGACCAACGGGCCTAAGGGCCCGTTTTTTTTGGGCGCGCCACAGCACCCCTCGCCCGCTTTGACAAAGCCCCTCGGCCGCCTTACCATAAACCCCTGTCTCATCACCCTGTCACTAAAGGAATCAATATGACACGCCCTGCTGGCCGACCCCGCACCTTTGATCGCCATCAGGCTTTATGTCAGGCCATGGACTTATTTTGGCAATATGGCTATGAGGCCACCACCTTGGCCATGCTCAAGGCCAAAATGGGTGGCATCTCCTCGCCCAGCTTTTACGCGGCCTTCGGCTCGAAAGAGGCGCTGTTTGTTGAAGTCTTTAAAATCTACATGGACTCGCATGGCAAAGTTGGGGCACAGCTGTACGACGACACCATCCCCCCTTTACAAGCCATCGAAAACGTCTTACGCCAATCGGCCCAAATGCAAACCCAAACCGACAATCCCAAAGGCTGCTTCGTGGTATTGGCCACGGCCACCTGCGCGCCCGAACACCAGCATTTACAAACGCTACTGGCCCAGCAGCGCGCCAAAACCGGCGCGGGCTTTGCTCGCTGTTTTGAACGCGCCATCGCGCTGAAGCAGCTGCCCGCCGACAGTAATGTGACCACGTTAGCCACACTCTATAACGGTTTTTTATTGGGCATTTCCAGCATGGCCCAAGACGGCACCTCCCTCAGCGCAATTGACGCCACCATTAGCGAACTGATGCGCAGCCTACGCCTAAACATGCCCGCCGCCAGCGCCGAATAAGTATTTCATTTGCCCCAAATCCGCCATCCGTGCATTGACGCGGCTCAGTCACGTCCATATTATGTATCGTTCGATACATAATTATAGAAAGATGAGACCATGAGCCCTGCTCACTCAACACACATGCCCCCCGAACCCAGCAGCACCAACTTTCCCCTGCTCAACCTGTGTGCCCTTGCCTTAACTGGTTTCTTGGCCATTGTGACCGAAGTATTGCCTGCTGGTTTACTCCCTCAAATTAGTGCCGACCTACAGATATCGGAGGCCTGGGCCGGCCAATTGATTACCCTGTATGCGCTCGGCACCGTCATGGCCGCCATTCCCCTAACCACGCTCACCCGCAGCCTACGCCGTAAGCCGGTGTTGCTC
>JAGNPU010000118.1 GCA_017989485.1 Neisseriaceae bacterium | reverse complement strand
CCCAAAGCCTGCGCGAATACCGTAAAGAAACCTTGAAACACTATACCGCCGACGTGCTGTTTGAGCTGGTGCGGCAGCCGCCGGGCGGCGGGTTCAAAATTCAGCGTAAGGTGATCAGCCTGATCAATTCAACCGATACGCTGTCGGGCATCGGCTATATTTTATAAAGGAGGACGTCATGGCTCAAATTGCATTGGTGACCGGTGCCGCCGCCGGCCTGGGGTGGGTGATCGCCCAAACCTTATTACAGCAAGGCTTTAAAGTCGTCTTGACCGACAAAGATGCCGCAGCGGTGGCGGTGGCGGCCAGCACGGCCGCGCAGGCCAGTGGCGTTGAGGCCGATTCGGTCTTGGCATGGCCGCTGGACGTGACCCAACCCGCCGACTTTGAGCGGGCCCTGGCCGCGGTGTTGGCCCACTGGGGTGGCCTACACGTGGTGGTGAACAATGCCGCCATGACCCAAACCACCAAGGTGATGGCCATCAGCGCCGCCGAGTTTGATCAGGTGACTCAGGTCAACCAGCGCGGCACGTTTTTGGCCTGCCAGTGTTTTGGTCAATACCTCGCTGCCCAAGGCTATGGCCGCATCGTCAACATGGCGTCCTTGGCCGGCCAAAATGGGGGCACCGCCACCGGCGCCCATTATGCGGCCAGCAAGGGCGCCATCATCACCCTGACGAAGGTGTTTGCGAAAGAATTGGCCGCCAGTGGGGTGACGGTGAATGCGGTGTCGCCTGGCCCCATGGATTCGCCGGCCGTGCATCGCGCGGTGCCGGCCGAACAGCTGGCGCAAATCGTGCAGAACATTCCGGTGCAACGCTTAGGCGACATGGCCTTTATCGGGCAAGCCGTGGCGCTGTTGGCCAGCCCGGCGGCGGGGTTTACCACCGGTGCCACCTGGGACATTAACGGCGGCCTGTGGATGCGCTAAACCCATAACAACCTCAAGGAGCAAGCGATGAGCGATGACTTACTCACCGTGGTGGTGCAAAAAAGCGAGCTGCAAGGGCACAACGTGTTGGTTTTGGAACTGGCCAACCTCGATGGCCGGCCTTTGCCCCTGGCTGAGGCCGGGTCTCATATCGACGTGCATTTACGCGACGATTTGGTCCGCCAGTATTCCCTCTGTCACGACCCGTTAGACCAAAGCGCCTATCGCTTAGGGGTGTTGAAAGACCCGCAGTCGCGAGGGGGGTCGGTGGCCGCCCACGCCTGCTTGCAGGTAGGGCAGCGGGTGCAAATCAGCCTGCCGCGCAATCTGTTTCCCCTCCATGCCGAGGCCGAGCACACGGTCTTGATTGGGGGCGGCATAGGCGTCACGCCGATGATTGCGATGGCTTATAGCCTATGGCATCAAGGCAAGTCGTTTGAGCTGCACTACTGCGGCAAAGATCAGGCCCAGTGTGCGTTTGTGGCCGAGCTGGCCAGTGCCCCGTTTCATCAGCGGGTACACGGCCATTTCAAGGCCCAGGGCGGCGACCACCGTCAGGCCTTGCAACAGATGTTTGCTTTGCCCGTGGTGGGTGCCCACGTGTATGTGTGTGGGCCGGAAGGCTTCATGCAGTGGGTGGCGACGCAGGCGCAGCAGGCGGGCTATGCCGCCGGCCACATCCATCAGGAATACTTCCAAGTGGCGGCTGACCACAGCGGTGGCGCCTTTGAAGTCGAAGCGCAGCGCAGTGGCTTGACCATCCAGGTGGCGGCGGGTGAGACCATCGTCGCGGCCTTGGCCAAACAGGGCATCAGCGTCGACGTATCGTGCGAACAGGGCATTTGTGGCACCTGTCTGTGTGACGTGCTCGACGGCGAGCCGGACCACCGCGACGTGTATTTAACCGACGAGGAAAAACAGGACAACGATCAAATCATGTTGTGCTGCTCACGGGCCAAATCGGCTCGTTTGGTCTTAGACATTTAAAGCGAAAGGAATTGCTATGGACGCGTTAACGTTTCGTGACGCCATGTCTTTTTTAAGCGGGGCGGTCAACATCATCACCACCAACGGGCCTTCTGGGCGGCATGGCTTTACCGCTTCGGCGGTGTGCAGCGTGACCGACCAGCCGCCGACGCTGCTGGTGTGCATGAACAACGGTTCGGCCTCTCACGTGCATTTTCAAAACAACGCTTTTTTGAGCGTCAACGTCTTGCGTGCCGGCCATGAGGGGATTTCCCAAGCCTTTGCCAACCGCCACATCAGCATGGAAGAGCGCTTTGCCGCAGGGGCGTGGACGGTGTTGCAAAGCGGTGCCCCGATTTTGACCGAGGCCTTGGTGAATTTTGACTGCCGCATCGTCGCCAGCCATGAAGTGGGCACCCACACCATTTTCTACAGCGAGGTGCTGGCGGTGCGCTGTGGTGAGGGCGACGACGAGGCCCAACAAGGCCTGGTGTATTTTAATCGGCGCTATCACCACGTCGGCAAAATGGCGCAGGTAGGCTAGGCGCCTGCGCCGAATTTTTCTCATGATGCCCATGGGTGGCCAGCACGGCCGCCCATGGGGGAGTTTGTGATGACCACACACAATATCGCCGCCGTCATTGATGCGGCGCCCATGAGCCCTTACCAATGGCGGGTATTGGGCTGGTGTTTTTTGATCGCCATCATCGATGGTTTTGACACCCACGCCATTGCCTATACCGGCCCCGCCATTATTGAGGCCTTTGGCCTGAGCGCCAGTGGCCTGGCCCCGATACTGGCGGCCGGCACCCTCGGGATGACGGTGGGGGCCATGGTGTTGGGGATTATTGGCGATCGGCTGGGGCGGCGTCAGGCTTTGCTCGGCGCCGTACTGACGTTTGGTCTGGCCTCGCTGGCGACGGCATTTGTCAACGACACGGACCATATCTTGGTTTTGCGGTTTATTGCCGGTCTTGGCATGGGCGGAGCGACCCCCGTGGTGCTGTCGCTGACGGCGGAATATGCCCCACATCAGCGGCGTGGCTTATTGATGACGTTGGTGCTGCTGGGCTTGCCCTGTGGCGCCATCTTTGGTGGGTTGATCAGCAGCCAGCTCTTGCCCTTGGTCGGCTGGCAGGGCATCTTCCTCATCGGTGGGGTTGGGCCGCTGTTGCTGTCGGGCGTGCTGTATTGGGTGTTGCCTGAATCACTCCATTTTTTGGCCTTAAGCGCGCAAGGGCAAGGCAAAATCAAACACATTTTGGCCAAAATGCGGCCACATGAGGTCTTGGCTGAGCGCTACAGCGTCACTAAGGCCGAAGTAAAGGCCAGCGTGAGGGCCTTGCTCAGCCCCACGCTGCGGCGCAATACGGTGGCGATTTGGGCGGTGTATTTTTTTAATTTTGTGTCCTGGTTTTTATTGCTGTCGTGGCTGCCCACGGTGTTGAAAATCACCGGACTGGCCACCGAGCAGGCCCCGATGGGGACGGTGGTATTGAACACGGTATTTATTGTGTGCGCACTGCCGCTGGCGTCGTTGTTGGCCAAGGTGTCGGTGAAGAAAATCTTGCTGCTGCTGTTTGGGCTGGGCATAGTCGTCAGCGTGGGCCTGGCCTTTAGCGGCAGCCAATGGGCTTGGGTATTTTTCTTTATTGGCCTGTCTGGCATGGGCCTAGGGGGCCAGCAAATCGTGCTTAACTATATGGCGGCGCGGCTCTACCCCACGCATTTACGGGCGTCGGCCACGGGCTGGGCGATAGGCTTAGGGCGTTTGGGCTCCATCGTCGGGGCCGCCAGCGGCGGCGTGATCCTGGACCTCGGTGGGCCGCAGTGGTTTTATCTGAGCCTGATCGGGCCTCTGTTGCTGGCGGTGTGGGCACTGGCGTGGATACGTCTGCCGGATGCGTCCAGCGCGGCGCCGATGAATGATTAATTGGGTCATGTTGTGACCTTTCTCCCCCTCACGCTGGCCGATCATCGGCTAGGGTGAGGTTTTTTTATGCGTGGTCAGGAATGCCCTGTTTGTTTTACTTGAAAATTCACGAAATATTGGTGTCGGGCCAGCGCCTTGCCCTATAATGGGTTTTGTTCTCTTTGTTTCCTTAAGGCCCTCATGAAAAACAAAATGAGCCATTCATTCAATAATCCTGATTATGATTTGGAAGATTTTCCTTTTTATTGGATTTCACGCGTCAACGGCCGCTATTTGAAAGCCATGGAAGAATCGTTAAAGGCGCTGGACTTGGACAATACCCGTCGACGGGTGCTGGTGACGCTGTCTAAGCGTGACAATGTCAGCGTCTCTGACATTGTTGACCACACCATCATGAAGATTTCGACGGTCACCAAAATTGTGTACCGCCTCAAGGACGAAGGGCTGGTTGATACCTATAGCTGTCCAGACGATGCGCGCATCACCCGAGTGCACCTGACCGAAAAAGGCGCGGCCATCGTGGTGCAGGTCAATGACGCCAGCCATCGGGTGTTGAGCAACAGTTTTGAAGGCCTGACTAAGGCTCAGCTGCTGCGCCTCAATACCATGTTGATGACCATATTCCACAACCTGCCTGAATAAAGCGGACCAAAAACACCCCCTAGGCGTGACCTAGGGGGTGTGTGGGTTTCATCGGGACTAAACCGCCGCTAAGTTGGCGTACTGGGTGTCTAACCACTTCACCCCTTCGCGGCCAAAGTTGATGTGCAGCTTGGCGCTGTCGCCGTTGGCCTCGGCGTCGATGATGACGCCGGTGCCAAACTTGGCGTGGCGCACGTTTTGGCCAATTTCAAAGCCCGCATAGGTTTGGGTTTGCTGCAGCGGCTTGCTCAAGGCCGCGGTTTGGGTGCGCGGCTTTTGGTAGGGGTTGGTGTAGGCCACGTCGGCGTGGTCGTAGGTGGCCGAGGTTTTGTGCACCAGGGCCGCGGGGATTTCGTCGATGAAGCGCGACAGCAGGCCAAAGTGGGTTTTGCCGTGGAGCATGCGCTGCTGGGCGGCGCTGAGGTATAACCGTTTGCGCGCGCGGGTGATGGCCACATACATCAGGCGGCGTTCTTCGGCCAGGCCGCCCTGTTCGGCCAGGCTATATTCGCTCGGGAACAGGCCTTCTTCTAGGCCGGTTAAAAACACCGCATCAAATTCCAAGCCCTTGGCGGCGTGGATGGTCATCATTTGTAAGGCTTCCACCCCTTCAATGGCCTGATGCTCGCCCGACTCCAGCGCCGCATTGCTCAAAAAGGCTAAGAGCGGCGACACGGGCTCGGCGCTTTCCGCTTGTGGCACTTCAAACATCACGTCATTCGGGTCAAACGTCGTCGCCGCACTGATTAACTCGTTGAGGTTGTCTAAACGATCTTGGCTTTCTTTCGGATTGTTTTCGTAAAAACCATACAGGCCGGACTGGTGGATGACTTCGCGCATCAGTTCCGGCAGGATGCTGCTTTGCGCCACCTGCTTGAGGGCGTCGACCAATAACACGAACGCACTGATTTTGGCCGCGGGCTTGCTTTGCGCCTGCATGCAGGCGGCCTGCCAGAGCGACACGCCGTGGGTTTGGGCTAGGGCCTGTAAGGCCTCGACCGAGCGGGTGCCGATGCCGCGGGCGGGCACGTTAATCACCCGTAACAGGGCGTTGTCGTCGTGCTCGTTGGCCACCAGGCGCAAATAGGCCAGGGCGTGTTTGATTTCTTGGCGTTCGAAAAAGCGCAGGCCGCCGTATATTTTATAGGGCACGCCGGCGCGGAACAGGATTTGCTCAATGACCCGCGACTGGGCGTTGCTGCGGTATAAAATGGCCATATTGCTCAAGGTCCAGCCTTCGCGCTCTAGGCTTTTGGCTTCGTCACACAGCAGCTGGGCTTCTTCAAAGTCGTTGTTGGCAAAGTGCAGCCGAATCAGTTCGCCATCGCCGGCTTCGGTGTGCAGGTTTTTGCCGAGCCGGTCGTCATTGTGCTCGATCACCGCATTGGCGGCGGCCAAAATATTGCCGACGCTGCGGTAGTTTTGCTCCAGCTTAATCGGTGCTTCAATCTTGAATTCGCGCATCAAGTCGTTCATGTTGCCGACGTTGGCGCCACGAAAGGCGTAAATGCTTTGGTCGTCGTCGCCCACGGCGAACAGCGACGTGTTCGGGCCGGTCAACAGCTTCAGCCATTTGTACTGGAGCTTATTGGTGTCTTGAAATTCGTCGACCAAAATGTGGCTAAACCGATTTTGATAGTGGGTGCGTAAGGGCTCGTTGTTGAACAACACCTCATAGCTGCGCAACAGCAGCTCGGAAAAGTCGACCACGCCTTCACGCTGGCACTGCTGGTCGTAGACGTCGAATAATTCAATCATTAATTTCATGTGGGCGTC
>JAGNPU010000117.1 GCA_017989485.1 Neisseriaceae bacterium | reverse complement strand
CCACAACGCCACCTCACGCTGTGTTCCGCCCATCCTTCACCGCTGTCGGCCCACCGCGGCTTTTTCGGCAACCAGCACTTTGTGCGCGCGAATGCCTATTTAATCGAGCAAGGCCGTGCCCCCATAGACTGGCAGATCACCCCATCCGCGGCGGCGCAGACGGATTTGTTTGGCTAAGGCCGACCGTCTGGACGCGCAAAAAAAGCGAGCCGTAAGGCTCGCTTGTTCATGGGTGTGTCACGTTTAACTCGGCAGATCAAACGCCGACCCGCTCACCGGCTCGTGCCAACGCGTGGTCACGTTTTTGGTGCGGGTGTAAAAACGGATGCCGTCCTGACCATACATGGCCAGGTCACCAAACAACGAGTTCTTCCAGCCGCCGAAGCTGTGAAACGCCATCGGCACCGGGATGGGCACGTTCACGCCCACCATGCCCACTTCCACTTGGGCGACAAACTCATGCGCCACGCGGCCAGACTGGGTGAAAATGCTGCTGCCGTTGGCGTAGGCGCACTGATTAATCAGGTCTAGAGCCGCCTCTAAATGCGGCACCCTCACCACGCACAACACCGGCCCAAACAGTTCTTGCTGATAGATGCTCATATTCGGCGTCACAAAATCAAACAGGCAAGGCCCCATAAAATAGCCCTGCTCATGGCCTTCGACGACACAATCACGGCCATCAATCAGCAGCTCTGCGCCTTCGGCCACGCCCATGCTGACGCGCTCACCCACCTGATCCAGGTGTGACTGGCTGATTAACGGCCCATAATACACGCCGCCTTCAGGCTTGACGCCGGTATGAACGCTGGCCACCTTGGCCTTCAGCTTGGCCAGCAGCGCAGGCGCCACGTCGCCCACCACCACGGCCACGGCCGCCGCCATACAGCGCTCGCCAGCCGCCCCAAAAGCCGCGCCCACCAAGGCATTCACCGCATCGTCTAGCGGCGCGTCTGGCATCACCACAATGTGGTTTTTGGCGCTGCCCAAGGCCTGTACCCGCTTATGGTGTTTGGCCGCGAGGGCGTATACTTTTTCCGCCACCGCGGTGGAGCCAACAAAGCTCACCGCCGCCACGTCGGCGTGGGCAATCAGCCCTTCCACGGCCACCTGATCCCCCTGCAAGACGTTGAACACGCCCTCGGGCAAGCCGGCCTGCTGAAACAAATCGGCCAGCAGCAAGGCTGCCGACGGCGTTTGTTCCGACGGCTTTAAGATAAAGGTATTGCCGCACACAATGGCCAAGGGCGCCATCCACAGCGGCACCATCACGGGAAAGTTAAACGGGGTAATCCCCACCACCACGCCTACGGGGCTACGGAAATTATAGCTGTCGACCTCATGGCTGACCTCGTGGGCATACTGGCCGTTGAGCAAATACGGTGCGCCGCAGGCAAAAGCCACCACGTCTATGCCGCGGTCCACCTCACCCAAGGCGTCGGACAACAGCTTGCCCTGCTCGGCCACAATGGCCGCCGCCAGCTCTTGCCGATGGCCTTCCAACAGCGTTTTGTATTGAAACAGAATCTTGGCCCGGTGTGACGGCGTGGTTTTCGCCCAGTTGCCGAGCGCGCCCTTGGCGGCCTGCACCGCCAGATGCACCTCTTCGCTATTGGCCAAGCCGACTTCTTTTTCCGCCACGCCGGTGGCCGGATTAAACACTTCGGCCACCAGGCCAGACCCCGAGGTCAGGCGGCGGTGGTTAATGTAATGCGGGACCGATTGACACACCTCCTGTACCCGCACCGCCTCCTGGCCCGTTTTATTTTGCCACTGATGCCATAATTTGCTTAATAAACCCATGTCCCCGCCTCCTGCCTTTCTTGGCAACCGTCCTGTCTCGCCTCGGCCACCCTCTGTCCTGACCCCAGCCGCCGTTAGCGGTTGGCGTAGTGTGCCAATAGGGCGGCAAACTGCGGCCCCACTTCTGGATGCTTCAACCCATAGGCCAGCGTGGCCTCCAAATAGCCTAGCTTGCTGCCACAGTCATAACGGACTCCGGCAAAAGCATGCGCCAATACGGGCTCATAGGCCAACAATGCCGAAATCGCATCGGTCAGCTGTATTTCCCCACCTGCGCCCTTAGGCGTGTTTTGCAACAGCTCAAAAATACGGGGGGTCAAGATATACCGCCCGACCACGGCCAGATTCGACGGGGCCACATCGGGATGCGGCTTTTCCACAATGCTGCTGATGCGCTGATAATCGCCCTCAGCCGTCACCTCAACAATACCATAGGCGCCGGTGTCTTCCTTGGCCACGGTCTCTACGCCCAATACGTTGGCGCCGCCGCTGGCCTGATACACCTCGATCATTTGGCTGAGTGCCCCCTGCGGCGCATCGATTAAGTCATCGGCCAAAATCACCGCAAACGGCTCGTTACGCACGGCTGGTTTGGCGCACAACACGGCATGACCGAGGCCCAGGGCTTCGGTTTGACGGGTATACAAGCAGCTCACGTTTTTCGGCAAAATGTCCTGAACGTGGGCCAACAGCTGGTCTTTATTGCGGTAGGCCAACTCGGTTTCGAGCTCATAAGCCTTGTCGAAATGGTCTTCAATGCTGCGCTTATTGCGGCCGGTCACGAACACAATCTCGGTACAGCCCGCCGCCACGGCCTCTTCCACCGCGTACTGGATTAAGGGCTTGTCCACGATGGGCAACATTTCCTTAGGACTGGCCTTGGTGGCCGGCAAAAAACGAGTGCCCATGCCCGCTACGGGGAAGACGGCTTTTCTGATGTCGCTCATGTTGATGCTTTCTGATTCAACAGCGCCAGCAGCTGGTCTTCGTCTAAGACGGCGACGCCCAGCTGCTGCGCTTTATCCAATTTACTGCCGGCGGCATCGCCGGCAACCACATAGTCGGTATTCTTTGAGACACTGCCCGACACTTTACCCCCAGCGGCCTCCACCATGTCTTTGGCCTCGTCGCGCTTTAAGGTCGGCAACGTGCCGGTCAGCACCACGGTTTTGCCCGCCAAGACCTGCTCGGCGGCCTGCTCGGTCGCGGGCACGGCGGCCAAGGCCTGACGCACGGCCTGTTTAAACGCATCGATGTGCTGCAATAGGGCCGCGTGCTCGGCCACCTTGCGCCAGGCTTGCCAGGTATTGGGCAAGGCATTGTCGGTGCTCAGCGCCGCCCAACTGCCGGCCAAGGCCATGAGCTCGCGCGCCTTCACCGGCGTCAGCTTAATCCCTGGCAGGCGGCTCAGCAGCGCCTCATCCAACCACAGCGCCTCAATGGCTGGACTCGGTGGCTGCTCGATTGGCGCCACCCCAGCCGCCAGCAAATCGTCTAGCTGCTGCTGATGGTGGGGCTGGGCAAAATAGGCGGCCACGGCCTGGGCCACAATGGCGCCCACGTCGGGCAGGCAGGCCAACACGGGGGCCGGCGCGCAACGCACCAGCGCCAGGCTGCCCAGATACTGCGCCAAGGTTTTGGCCGTGCTCTCGCCCACGTGGCGGATGCCCAGGGCAAACACAAAGCGGGCCAACAGCGGCTGCTTGCTGGCGGCAATCCCCTGTAAAATATTCTCGGCCCATTGCGTGGGCTCACCCTTCATCGGCGCGCTCACGGCCAGCGCAACCGACTCGCCCGCCTCCTGCGCATCGGCCATGCGCTTCATTTTTTGCAAGGTGGCCAAATCCAAGCGGTATAAGTCCGCAAAGGTTTTTACCAGGCCAAACGCCACTAGGTTTTCAACGTGTTTTTGACCCAGCCCATCAATGTCCATCATCCGCCGAGAGGCGAAGTGCATCACGGCTTGGGCGCGTTGGGCCTCACAGTCTAGGCCGCCGCTACAGCGGGCAATCGCCTCACCTTCTTCACGCACAATGGGGCTGGCGCACACGGGGCACTCGGTCGGCATGTCAAACGGCGCATGCACCGGCACTAATGCCGACTGCGTCTCTGGCTCAGAGAACAGGTCGTGGACCTCACCCTGAACGCTGACGGCGTGCATAGGGCGCTTGTCCAACAGCACCCGCACCACTTCGGGAATCACGTCGCCGGCGCGGCGAATGTACACCGTGTCGCCCACGCGCACGTCTTTACGGCGAATTTCGTCTTCGTTGTGCAACGTCGCATTGGTCACCGTTACCCCGCCCACGTGGACGGGGGCGAGGCGCGCCACCGGAGTAATCGCCCCGGTACGGCCCACCTGCACGGTGATGTCGTTCACCGTGGTCAACGCTTCTTCGGCCGGAAACTTGTGCGCGATCGCAAAGCGCGGCGCACGCGACACAAAGCCTAGGGCCTGCTGCTGGGCCAGGTCGTTGACCTTATACACCATGCCGTCGATTTCAAACGGCAGCGCCGGGCGTTTGGCACTCATGCCTTCATAAAACGCCAGCAAGTCGTCGAGCCGATCAAACACGCCCCAGGTGTCTGGCGGCGGCGTCGGAATGCCCAGCGTGGCCAAGTAGGCCAGCTCTTCGGCATGGGTCGGCAAGGGCACGCCGTCGTCCAGCTGGGCAATGCCGTAGGCAAAAAAGCTCAGCGGCCGCCTGGCGGCAATTTTGGAGCTGAGCTGGCGCAGGCTGCCGGCGGCGGCATTGCGCGGATTCACAAACGTCTTCTCCCCCTTGGCCGCCTGCTGCGCGTTCATGCGCTCAAAATCGGCTTTAAACATCAATACTTCCCCACGCACTTCCAGCACGCTGGGCACGGTCACGCCCGGCCGATTGATGTTTAAGGGGATGCATTTAATCGTGCGCACGTTGGCGCTGACGTCTTCACCGGTGACGCCATCGCCGCGGGTGGCGGCCTGGACCAGCACGCCGTTTTGATAGGTTAGGCTAATGGCCAATCCGTCAAACTTAGGCTCGGCCACATAGGCATAGGCACTGGGCAACAGGCCTTTAATGCGCTCATCAAAGGCGATGAGCTCGGCATGGCGACGCTTGGGGTCGGCCTCGTCCCAGTCGGAAAAGGCATTGTTTAAGGACAGCATCGGCACAATGTGTTGAATCTGCGCGAAGGCCTTTAAGGTCGCCCCACCCACGCGCTGGGTGGGGGAATCCGACTCGATGATGTCTGGGTGAGCCGCCTCTAAGGCCTCAAGCTCACGAAACAGACGGTCGTACTCACTGTCGGGCACGCTCGGGCTGTCGTGCTCGTAATAATCACGGCCATACTGTTGCAGCAAAGCCTTAAGCTCGGCGTATTGTGACGCAACTGGGTGCATGCGGGTCTCTCTTTTTCCATTAAAAAAGGCACCATTTACGCGAAATGATGCCTACATTGCTACGACTTGAGTTAAGCGAACAGGCGCTCGGCCAATTCGTCGCCAGGCTCAATGCCGGCCGACACCATGTCCCCTTGCAACTGGGTCACGTGTTGGCGGATTTGTTTGAGCGAGCTGGTCGACAACTCTTTTAACTGATCGTCCACCAGGTCCAAGCGCAAGGCGCTGGCCAGTTTCACGGTCAAATCCATGAATTGGGCAAACGATTTTTCACCGGTAGGCACATGAGTCACATCATACAGCATACTGAAGCCACGGTAGGTTTGGTTGGCCAATAAAGGCCCCGTAAACGGGCTATTGTCTAGGGTCACCAAGGTGAATAAGTCTTCGGTGGCGCTGCCGTGATAGTGGAAGGCGCCATCGTGCTCTAACTCAAAGCCCAAACGCTCGACTTCGGTCCGCAACTCCATGCCCGACACGTTGCCGCGGGCCAGCAAATGGATCGCAATGGTTTGGTCAACGCGGGCGCACAATTCGTCTAGGGGACGCGCCAGCTGTAAGAATGCCTCAACGTCGGTCAACAACAGCCCGCCATTCATCTCTTCGGCAAAGGCGTTGGCGTTTTGGGCAAACTGATCCAAGTCTTCTATCGGCGCCAGGCCGGCACGGCTAATCGCCTGCAGCCCCAGCACAAACCCTTGGTATTGCACCCCAGGAATCGGTTCGGCGCGCTGATAGCGGCCATCCATGGTACAGCCGATGATGCGAAAACGGTGACGGTTGCTCAGGCGTGGGGCCACGGTCAGTTCACGCGGCTCGGCCAACGACACATAGGCCGTGTAGTCACAGCGCGGGTCAAACCAGGGCAGGTCCAATTTGGCCATGTCTTTTAAGCGCAGCAATAGCTTGCGGTTGACCACGGCGGGCGCCGCTTGCGGCGCGGGCGCGAGCTCAACCTCTTCAAAAATCACCTGCTGCATGGGGGCCAGCGGTGCCTGCACCAATAACGACGACGTGTCTTCTTCGTCATCATAGACGGTTTCTAAGGCCATCACTGGCTCATCGGCCGCC
>JAGNPU010000002.1 GCA_017989485.1 Neisseriaceae bacterium | reverse complement strand
CGAAAACATTCAGGCCATTTTGGAAATCAACGAAAAAGACAAGAAGGTCATTGCCAGAGAGCTGGACCAGCTCTTGGACGACTTAAACGTGGGCCACTTGCGGGACAATAATGCCCTGTCTTTGTCCGGTGGCGAGCGTCGTCGAGTGGAGATTGCGCGCGTATTGGCGACCAAGCCGCGCTTTATTTTGCTGGACGAGCCGTTTGCTGGGGTAGACCCGATTGCGGTGATCGACATTCAGAAAATCATTTCCTTTTTGCGCTCGCGCAATATTGGCGTGTTGATTACCGACCACAACGTGCGCGAAACGCTGCGTATTTGTGACCGCGGCTACATCATCAGCGAAGGCAGCGTCTTGGCCGATGGTCTGCCACATGAGCTGGTGGCCAACGAGCGCGTGCGTGAAGTGTACTTGGGCGAGCATTTCGACTACTAGCGTGCGCCAAGTGGACGAAGCCCTGGCGATGTGCCCAGGGCTTTTTTAATGAGCTGGGCCTGATGTGGGCTAAAAAGGAGGCGTGATGGCAGTGAATTATTTGAGTGGGTATCCTGAATCCTTACAGGCTCAGGTGGCCGACATGGTGGCGACGCAGCGGTTAGGCGACTATTTGCGCCAGCGCTATCCCGAGCCGCATGACATCACCACCGACAAAGCCTTATACCAATATGTGTCGACGCTAAAAAGCCAGCACATGCGCCACGCCATGCAGATCAGCAAGGTGCAGTACGACAATAAAATACAGGTCATGCAACATGCCCTCGGGCTGCACACGGCGATTTCTCGGGTGCAGGGGGGCAAGCTGAAGGCCAAGGCCGAGATTAGGGTGGCCACGGTGTTTAAGGGCGCACCAGAGGCGTTTCTGAACATGATTGTGGTGCATGAGTTGGCGCACTTAAAAGAAAAAGAACACAATAAAAATTTTTATCAGCTGTGCCGACACATGGCGCCAGACTATCACCAGCTGGAATTTGATACGCGGGTTTATTTATTGCATTTAGATACTTTTGGGGCCCTTTATACGCCAAATGACTGAGTTTGGTGCATTTGCTGGAGGGCCGCAAGACGAGCCATTACAGGCCTTTTGGCCTAGGCGTGGGTTGTTTTAAGTAAAACAAAAAGTCTTTGAGGAAAGTCTATAAAATGGGGATGGTCATCCTTATATTTTCAAGGTAAGATGAATCAACAGCGACAAGTTGTTCCTGTCTTTAAGGCGAAGATCATCGCCACACTAAACGGAGGCCTTTTACTATGAACGTAAAAATTACTGGTTTAAATATTGACGTTACACCGGCTATTAAAGAATACATCAACAGCAAGTTAGAGCGGATTACCCGCCATGCTGACAATGTGATTTCGACCACCGTGACCCTCTCCATTGATAAAATGAAACAAAAAGCAGAGGTGGATTTACACCTGGCCGGAAAAAGCCTACACACAGAGGCTGCCGAAAATGACTTGTACGCGTCTATCGACATCTTGATGGACAAGCTGGACCGCATGGTGTTGAAACACAAGGAAATGAGCACCAATCATCGTGCCACCCCAAGTGGCCGCGAAGCGGGTGTGGTTGAAGAATCTTGATCAACCACGGTTGATGCATGAAAAAGCCGCTCAATGAGCGGCTTTTTTGCGCGTGTTGCTTGGCTTGCTTAACGCGTTGGCAGGTCTTCTTGGAAGACGATGCGTACCAGGGCCCATTTAGGCGCGCCTGCGCTTTTGTCTGGGTTGGGCTTGACCTCAACCGCGTAGGCAGCCACTTTGGCGTCTGGCGTAAAGTTGGCGATTCTGGCGCTGGTGGGCGTCCAAGGTGCCTCAGTGGTGCCTTTGACTTCCATGCTGTTTTGCGGCTGCTTGCTGGTGCGCACCAAGAAGGTGGTTTGACCATGGTCGGCGGGCAAATCAGCGCTGGCTGGCGGCACTGGGGCCACAGGCTTGGCGGCAACGTCTTTAGGCATGGCCTGTTTTTTGAAGGCCATCTTGTCTTTGCTGCCTTCATTAATCATTAAGTGATTGCCATCCAGGCTTTGGGTGAACTGAGGCTGGTTGCCCAAGGCTTTCAGAAATGCCGCTTCAACGGCCATTTGCTCGTCCGCACACATCATGCGGGTGGTGGCAATATTCTGTTCGCCTTTTTCGTTAGGCTGCATGGTGTAGCGGTTGCAGCCAGAAAAGCCATTAATGCCTTGCTCGGAAAAGGTAATGGTGGGTGCCTGAGCCGCATTTTTGGTGGCGGGCTCAACCATAATCCAGCTGGTGTTGGCTAATGGGCTGGCGGCTTGGGCCATAGAACAAGAGAGACCAAGGAGCAGAAGGGTTTTTTTCATAGTCAGATTCCTTTGTATGTTGTTATAGACATCGCGACGTGAATACTGCTTCGTCCTTACCTGTTTTAGAAGGGATGGGGCCGATAAAGTTCATTTTAAACCTAATAGGATATAATTGACCATTACTTTTTTATAATAAAGCGATTGAATTATAAAGATTTATTCTGATGGGGTGGGCGGGCCGGCTGTTGGCGTGTCGTGAGGGGCACTAGGCCAAACGCATGATGGCGTGGCCTAGTGGGGGTGATAGAGGGCGTGTGGTTTATTGGTTGCTGAGCCGCAGCTTGAGCTCGTCTAGGTTTTTGGGCAGGCCTTCACCGCAGAACAGCTGGCGCATCTGGTGGCGCACGGCGTCGATGGAGTATATCTCTATCCATTGCGGTTGGGTGTTGGCCGACCAGGTTTGGTTAAAAGTGTTGCCAAAGGCGTATATTTTATAGGTGCGGTCTTTGCAATTGAGCGCTTCCACGCTGAGGTTGTCCACTTTTTTAGACTGGGGCTGGATGTTTAACACGTAGCGTACCGTGCCGTCGCCGGGGAGGGCGAGGCTGTCCCACTGAAGGGAAGGGGCCGTTAAGGCGGTTTTGGTGGTGTAAACCGCCACCCAGTCGCTGGCCTGTTTAGTGTTGGGGTAGGCCGGCAGCGCCAGTTCGGCTTCTTGAAGGGCGCTGTGGCTGGCTGGGGCCTGATAGTGGTCGTTCAGACGGTCATTTTCGGCCATGGCCGCAGTGCTCAAGGCCAGTAAAGCCCAGACGAATTTGTTCATGGTGTTCCTAGCGCTTAGCGTAAAGGGAATAATGGTCCTTATTGTACGCTGAAAAAGAGGTTATTTTAAAGCCTTGAACAATATGGCCGTGGATAAGTGGGCAAAGAGGGCGTGGCTTTGTTAGAATACGGACACTGAGATGGAAAGGCTAGCGATGAATATTACCGAAACACTGGATGTAAAAGGGTTAAATTGCCCCATGCCGATTTTAAAGGCCAAAAAAGCCTTGGCCAAAATGGCCACGGGTGAGGTGTTGGCCGTGCTGGCCACCGACAAAGGGGCCCCCGTTGACTTTGAAGCATTTTGCCGCCAAACAGGCCACGTATTATTGCTGTCAGACCAGCCTGAGGCCGGTCTGTACCGCATGGTTGTCCAACACAAATAACGATTAAAATCCTCTATAAAGGAACCCCATGCAAGTTTTGGAACTGCTACAGCCAGATGACATGCACCTACACGTGCGCGATGGTTCGGCCCTTGCTGCCGTTGTCCCTTATACCGCCCGCCAAATGGGCCGCGCGGTCATCATGCCGAATCTGGCCTTGCCGGTCACCACCGTGGCCATGGCGCAGGCCTATGAGGCCAAAATTTTGGCCGCCGTGCCCGCAGGCAACGACTTTAAACCGTTAATGACGCTTTATTTAACCGATAAGACCACGCCCGCCATGGTCACCGCCGCCAAGGCGGCAGGGATCGTGGCGTTTAAGCTGTATCCCGCAGGGGCCACCACCAATTCGGCGTCCGGCGTGACCGATTTATTTAAGCTGGTGCCGGTGTTAGAGGCCATGGCCGAAGCCGGGGTGTTGTTTTTGGTGCACGGCGAAGTAACCGACGCCGACGTGGATATTTTTGACCGCGAAGCCGTGTTCATCGATCGCGTGTTGCTGCCCGTGTTGGCTAAGGTGCCGACGTTAAAAGTGGTGTTTGAACACATCACCACGTCTGATGCGGCAGACCTGGTGCAAGGCGCCGGTGACAACGTGGCCGCCAGCGTGACCCCCCAACACCTGTTGCTTAATCGTAACGATTTGTTGGTGGGCGGCGTCAAGCCCCATCATTATTGCCTGCCCGTCTTGAAGCGAGAAAGCCATCGACAAGGCCTGTTGGCCGCCGTCAGTGGCCCCATGGCGCATAAATTTTTCTTGGGCACCGACAGTGCGCCCCATCCGCAAGGCGCAAAAGAAAGCGCCTGTGGCTGTGCCGGCATGTTCAGCGCCCATGCGGCCTTGGAGCTGTATGCCGAGGCATTTGAGAGCATTAATGCCTTAGACAAGTTAGCAGCCTTTGCCAGCCAGAACGGGGCACGCTTTTATGGGCTGCCACAAAACACGCGTCGGGTGAAGTTGATCAAGCAGCCGCAAGACATCGTCAGCAGCCTGCCGTTTGGCGACGGACAGGTGTTAATCCCCATGCGGGCAGGCGGACAAACTGCGTGGACGTTTGCGGCCGAATAGGCGTTTTTTGTTTTTTCGGAAACGTCGAAAATTAATGAATACAGGCGTTTAAAAGTCAGTATAATGCGAATGGTTGGCATTACCCTGTGGGGTTTTGTCCACCTTTCGACCCTTTGGCAGGTAAAGCACACACATTATGAATCCACAAGAATTACGCGCCAGTACGGCCTTGGCCGGCGTCTACGCCCTCAGAATGCTGGGCATGTTTTTGATTTTGCCCGTATTTGCCCTGTATGCCCAGACCATGGAGGGCGGCCTTGATCCTCGTTGGGTCGGCCTGGCGTTTGGTGCCTACGGCTTGACCCAGGCATTGTTGCAGCTGCCTTTGGGCATGGCTTCGGATCGCTTTGGGCGCAAGCGGGTCATCTACCTTGGCCTCTTGGTGTTTGCCCTAGGCAGCTTTATGGCCGCCTACGCCGACAATATTTACTTTCTGGCGCTGGGCCGTGCCATCCAAGGCGCGGGGGCCGTCAGCGCCGCCGTCACCGCCTTGCTGGCCGACTTGACCCGTGATGAGGTGCGCACCCGCGCGATGGCCATGATTGGCATCAGCATCGGCGTGACCTTTGCCGTGAGCCTGGTCTTAGGGCCGCTGTTGGCTGGTTGGATTGGCGTGGATGGGATTTTTGCCCTCACCGGGGTGTTGACCCTGTTGGCGATGGTGACGGTACACTATATGGTCCCAAACCCGCAGGTGAGTAAAGTGCACGCCGATGCCGAAGCCCGAGCGTCGGCTTTGCCGCTGGTCTTGAAAAATAGCCAATTATTGCGTTTGAATTTTGGGGTGTTTGCTTTACACTGTGCACAAATGTTGCTGTTTTTGTCGCTGCCCTTGGCCTTAGAAGGTCTGGGCCTAGGCCGTGCGCAACATTGGTATATTTATCTGCCGGTGGTGGTGTTGGGCCTGGTGCTGATGGTGCCCGCCATTATTGTGGGGGAGAAAAAAGGCAAGCTCAAGCAGGTGTTTGTGATGGCCATTGCCTTAATGGTGGTGGCGCAGCTGGGCTTGGCGTTCTCCTTGCACAGCCTGCTGGCGATCTTTATGGCGCTGATGTTTTATTTCGTGGGCTTTAATATTTTAGAGGCCTCGTTGCCGTCCATGATTTCTAAAATCGCCCCGACCCACGCCAAGGGCACGGCGATTGGGGTATTTAACACCACGCAGTCGTTGGGCCTGTTTGTCGGCGCCTCGCTGAGCGGTTTTATTTCCCAAGAATACGGATTTTTTGGTATCTTTACCTTTTGTACGGTGTTGATGGTGGCGTGGCTCATTTTGGCCGCCACCGCGCCAGCGCCGATGAAGGTGAAGAACGTGGTGTTTACGCTGCCAGCTGTGTGGGCCCATCAATGGCCGCAGCTGCGGGCGAAACTGATTGATTTAGCGGTCGTTGTTGAAGCAGAATGTAGTGACGACGGCAGTGTTTTATATTTAAAGGTATTGCAACAAGGCTATGATGCTGATGTGATACAAGCCATCCTTTCAGGAGATTAATGATGTCTGTAAACAAAGTAATTTTGATGGGTAATTTAGGGCGCGATCCTGAAGTACGCTACATGCCAAACGGCGACCCAGTGGCCAACTTTTCCATCGCCACCAGCGAAAACTGGCGCGACAAAAGCGGCGAACGCGTGACCCGTACCGAATGGCACAACATCACCCTTTATCGCCGTTTGGCCGAAATTGCCGGTCAATACCTTAAAAAAGGCAGTATGGTGTACATTGAGGGCCGCATCCAGAGCCGTAAGTACACCGGTAAAGATGGCGCCGAGCGCACGGCTTACGACATCATTGGCAGCGAAATGAAAATGGTTGGCGGTCGCTCAGACAACGCCGGCGGCGGTGGCGATCAAGGCGGGTATTCGCAAGAGCAGTATGCCCCACAAAACGATTACCAAGCCGCCCCTCAGGCACAAAGTGCGCCACCCGCGGCCCCTCGTCGCATGGAAAGCAAGCCTGCACCGGTGATGGACGACTTGGATGACGACATCCCGTTCTAAGCCCGAGTAGGCCCGAAAAACCCGCGTGATCACATGGTCGTTCGGGTTTTTTTTAAGTAGCTTGACGGGGTGGCCAAAAGCGTTATGGCGGTTGTTTGGCGGCCTTGGTGCCGCACGATGGCCTCAGGATGGCGCAAGGGCGGGCGGTTTGTTCGTTCTGCGGGCATGAGTGACTTTGTTCGGGTGACCATCGCGACTGAGAAATGAGCTTATTGTGATGAAGCGCAATAATAAAGATTGATTTTACCCTCCGATTTGGTAAAATAAGCGCATAACATTTGCAAGCCGCCATCCTGACTTTGGCGGCTTGCGTTTTTATTATTTACCCACGCAACGACGTGGGTTGGAGAAAGCATCATGCAAAAATACCCTTTAACCGTTTATGGCGCAGAGCTATTAAAAGCAGAGCTACAGCAATTGAAGAGCGTGGAGCGCCCATCGGTGATCGAGGCCATTGCTGAAGCCCGTTCTCATGGCGACCTGTCTGAAAATGCTGAATATGAAGCAGCCAAAGAGCGTCAAGGTTTTGTGGAAGGCCGTATTGCCGACATTGAAGGCAAATTGTCGAACGCCCAAATCATCAATCCCGCCGAGCTGGATGTGGATGGCCGCATCGTGTTTGGCGCCACCGTTGAGCTGATGGATTGTGATACGGAAGCCACCGTGGTGTACCAAATCGTGGGCCATGACGAGGCCGACATCAAGCAGGGTAAGGTCTCCGTAGGCTCACCCATTGCCCGCGCCTTAATTGGCAAAGAAGAGGGCGACGTGGCCGAAGTGCAAGCGCCCGGCGGCATCCGTGAGTATGAAGTGCTCAGCGTTAAGTATATCTAAAACATCCTCAGGCAATCGTTTACGATTGCCTGATTGCTTTGTGGCCTTCGCTTGGCAAGGCAAAACCCAATAGGAACAGTATATGTTGGCAAAAATCAGAAGTTTGGCCGTGGTGGCCTGGGTTGGGGCCTTGTGGTTTGCGGGGTATGTGGCGGCGCCGGTGCTGTTTCGCTACCTGCCCAAAATGACGGCGGGCAGTGTGGCCGGCAAGCTGTTTGAGATCATTGCCTACATGGGCATGGTGTGCGCCGGTATTTTGTTGTTATTTGGTTTATTTGAGGCGGGTGGCCGTTTATTTAAAACTGCATACTTTAAATTGGTCACGGCTATGTTATTGTGTGTGAGCCTGAATCATTTTGTGGTCACGCCGGTGATTGAAGCCTTGAAGGCTCATCGCCCGCATCTGATCTTGCAAACCGTCGGCGGCAGCTTTGGCGTGTGGCACGGCGTGTCCAGCGTGATTTATTTAATCACCAGCCTGTTGGGGGTGTTTTTGGTGTGGCATTGTACCCAGACGCCCTGTCAAAAATAGCCTTAGTCGTTATCTGGGCGTAAAAAAACAGGCAACTTGAGTCATCAAGTTGCCTGAGTGTTTGTCTGAGGCTTACGCTTCAGTTGGTTTTGGGCGCCAAATCACCAATAGTTTGCCGATGTGTTGAACCGGTGCGGCATTCAGTTGGTCACATAAGGCATCATAGATTTGGGCGCGTGGCTCGCGCTCATCACCCAGGACGCGAATTTTAATTAATTCATGGACGCTTAGGGTGGCATCAACTTCTTTAAGGACGGCTTCAGTAAGGCCGTGCTGACCAATCATCACAACAGGTTGGATGTGGTGGGCTTGTTGTTTCAGCGCTTGACGCTCTTTGGGGGTTAAATCAATCTTCATTATGGTGGGTGTCTATGTTCAGGATTACTAAAAGATAAATTGTACTTTAAATTTGTTGTGTTGGGGGACTGAATCGTGAAATTCAGTCTCATAAAGTGTGATCGGGCTGCCAATCGGTCACACATCATTATTAAGTTTGTGAGTAAGTCATGGCCATTAAATCAAAATCGTCGAAAATGTGGATTAGCGAACATGTGAACGATCATTACGTTCACATGGCGAAGAAAGACGGTTACCGGGCCCGTGCGGCCTATAAGCTGTTGGAAATCAATGAGAAGGACAAGCTGGTGTATCCTGGCGTGGTGCTGGCCGACTTGGGCAGTGCCCCAGGCAGCTGGTGTCAGGTGGTGGCAAAAATCGTGGGGCCTAAGGGCAAAGTGTTTGCGATTGACCTCTTGCCGATGGACCCTGTTGAGAATGTGACCTTTATTCAAGGGGACTTTCGTGAAGAATCGGTGTTGAATGAATTCGAGTCTTTACTAGAAAATAGGCCCCTAGACCTTGTAATTTCGGATATTGCCCCAAATATGACTGGTAACGCTGTAACGGATCAGGCCCGCAGTTTTTATTTGGCGGAGTTGGCCTTGGAGTTTGCCCGGCAGAATTTGAAAGAGGGCGGTCACTTTTTGATTAAAGTGTTTCAAGGCGCAGGCTACCAAGAGTATTTGGCGGTTATGAGGTCGGCATTTGAACAAGTTTTGGTGCGCAAACCGAAAGCGTCACGCGATCGATCCAATGAAATTTATTTATTGGGTAAAAAATTGCGCTGACAAGCGTACGGCTTGCGTTTACAATCTATTAATTAGTAAAAAAATATTGGGAGCCTCGCGCTGTGGGTAATACCTTTAAAAATATCTTAGTATGGCTGGTGTTTGCGGTCATCTTAATGACGGCATTCAATAGCTTATATAAAAGTAAAGATGAAAGTAAGCAAATTGAGTATTCACAATTCATCACCAGCATCAACGCGGGTGAAGTCACCAGTGTGAATGTGGAAGGCTCAGTTGTGAGTGGCTATGTCATTAAAGGCAAGCGCACAGACGACACTGAATTCTTTACCAATGCGCCCTTAGACGACCAGTTGATTCCCCTGCTGTTGGAAAAAAACGTGCGTTTAAAAGTCACGCCTGAAGAAAAGCCCAGCATGTTGAGCAGCATTTTGATCAGCATGTTGCCGGTACTGCTGTTGATTGGTGTGTGGATTTACTTCATGCGTCAAATGCAAGGCGGTGGCGGTGGCGGTAAAGGCGGCGCATTCTCTTTCGGGAAAAGCAAAGCCAAGCTTTTGGACAAAGACGCGAATCAGATCACGTTTGCGGACGTGGCCGGTTGTGACGAAGCCAAAGAAGAAGTCTCTGAAATTGTGGAATACCTAAAAGAACCTTCACGCTATCAAAGCCTGGGTGGCCGTGTGCCCCGCGGCGTGCTGTTGGCGGGTAGTCCGGGTACGGGTAAAACCCTATTGGCCAAGGCCATTGCGGGCGAAGCCAAGGTACCGTTCTTCAGTATTTCCGGCTCAGACTTCGTGGAAATGTTTGTGGGTGTCGGTGCGTCACGCGTGCGCGACATGTTTGAACAAGCCAAGAAAAACGCTCCGTGCATCATCTTTATTGATGAAATCGACGCGGTCGGTCGCCAACGTGGCGCCGGCGTCGGCGGGGGCAATGACGAACGCGAACAAACCTTAAACCAATTATTGGTTGAGATGGATGGCTTTGAGAGTAATACCACGGTCATCGTGATTGCCGCCACCAACCGTCCCGACGTATTGGACCCGGCATTGCAACGTCCAGGCCGTTTTGACCGCCAGGTCGTGGTGCCGTTGCCAGACATTCGTGGCCGCGAACAAATTCTGAACGTGCACATGCGTAAAGTGCCTTTGGATAAATCGGTTGATGCCCAAACCTTGGCCCGTGGTACCCCAGGCTTTAGTGGTGCCGACTTGGCCAACTTGGTCAACGAAGCCGCCCTGTTTGCCGCACGCCGCAACAAGCGTCTGGTCGACCAAAGCGACTTCGAAGAAGCCAAAGACAAAATCTTCATGGGCCCAGAGCGTCGCTCTATGGTCATGCACGAAGACGAACGCTTGGCGACGGCCTATCATGAATCTGGTCATGCGATTGTGGCCAGCCTATTGCCCGGCACCGACCCCGTGCATAAAGTCACCATCATGCCGCGTGGCCGTGCCCTTGGCTTGACCTGGCAGCTGCCTGAGCGTGACCGCATCAGCATGTATGAAGACCAAATGTTGCATCAGCTGTCGATTTTGTTTGGTGGCCGTATTGCTGAAGACATTTTTATTGGCCGCGTGTCTACGGGTGCCTCGAATGACTTCGAGCGCGCCACCAGCCTGGCACGTGACATGGTGACGCGTTACGGCATGTCGAAAAAAATGGGGCCTATGGTCTACGCTGAGAACGAGGGCGAAGTCTTCTTGGGCCGCTCGATGACCAGTGCCAAAAACCTGTCTGAAGCGACCATGCAACAGGTGGATGCCGAAGTGCGCCGCATCATCGACGAACAGTACGCCGTGGCTTACAAGCTGCTGGACGAAAACCGCGATAAAGTAGAAGTGATGACCAAATCCTTAATGGATTGGGAAACCATTGATGCGGATCAGGTGAAAGAAATCATGGCCGGCCTGCAGCCCAGCTTGCCTAAAGATTACAGCCACAACGTGAAAAGCGACGCTGAAATCGAGGCCGATGCCGCCGCAGCAGCCGCTGCCGCCCTTGCGCCCGTTGTGGACGCGACAGATGATGCGGCATCCGCTGCGCCTGCTGACGCCGCCACCGATGCCGAGGTGGCCACCGAGACGCCGGCAGAAACGGCGCCAGAATTGCCAGAGTCGCCAGAAGCGCCTCAGGCACCCGCAGTTGAGCCTCAGGTTGAAGAGGGCGCCGTGGATGCCGACAAAGAGGTGGTCAATAAAGACGATTTAGGCAAAAACTAAGCATTTGTACACCGCTAAAGGCAGCCTAGGGCTGCCTTTATTTTTATCTAGGACTTTGTATCATGCATACTTTATTAAAATGTGGCCGCTTCGACCTTGATTTAAGCAGCCCTCAGGTCATGGGTATTTTAAACACCACGCCGGATTCCTTTTCTGACGGCGGCCGCTATGCCGACGTGGGCGCCGTCTTGGCCGCAGCCGAGGGCATGATTGCCGATGGGGCAACGCTGTTGGACATTGGTGGTGAGTCTTCGCGACCGAATGCGCCGTTTGTGTCGGCGGCTGAAGAAATCGACAGGGTGATGCCGGTGCTGGCCGCGGTTCATGCCCTGAATGTGCCGATATCCTTAGACACGCGCCGTACCGAGGTGATGCACGCTGCGCTGGCGGCGGGCTATGTGGATTTAATCAATGACATTTCGGCGCTGGAAGACGACGGCGCCGTGGCCTTATTAAGCCAGCACGAAGACGTGGCGATTTGCCTGATGCACAAGCAGGGCGAGCCGCAAAGCATGCAGCAGGCGCCGGCGTATCAAGACGTGGTGGCCGAGGTAGGGGCCTATCTGAAAAGCCGCGTACAGGCCTGTCTGGACGCCGGCATTGCCTTAGATCGACTGTTGGTCGACCCAGGCTTTGGGTTTGGCAAAACCCTGGCGCACAATGTGGATTTGATGACGGGTCTGCAAGATTGGTTGCTGCGCATCGACGTGCCGGTTTTGATCGGGGTGTCGCGCAAAACCATGTTGGGCCAGATGGTGGGCGAGCCGGTGGCTGCCGAGCGCCGCGGCGCCAGCGTGGCGGCGGCTTTGGCCGCCGTGAGTCGGGGGGCGCACATTGTGCGCGTCCATGATGTGAAGGACACGGTTCAGGCGATTAGGGTATGGCAAAACCTCGGCATTTTCCTGCGTTAACCCCGTCATGATGTTTGCCTCAATACGCTAGGGGCCGCCGCGTAGTGGCTTGAAAGCAGTGGGTGTTTATAATTTTTGTCACAATACTTGCAATTTAAGGCTGACACCCTAGGCCGCAGGTCTTACAATGATGCTATTTTATTGCTTTTTCGATTGTGAGTAATGGCTTATGGCGCGTAAATACTTTGGTACCGATGGTGTTCGAGGCGAAGTGGGAACCTACCCCATCACCCCTGAATGTGTCTTGAAACTAGGGTACGCGGCGGGCCGAGTGCTGGTGAATCATGACGCAGGCTATAAGCCCACGGTGTTGATCGGCAAAGACACACGAGTGTCCGGCTATATGCTGGAAGCGGCTTTGCAGGCCGGCTTTACCTCGGCCGGTGTGAACGTGCTGTTGACGGGCCCTCTGCCGACGCCTGGCGTGGCTTATTTGACCCGGGCCTTACGGTTGTCTGCTGGGGTGGTGATTTCTGCTTCTCATAACGTGTATTCAGACAACGGCATTAAGTTTTTTGCCGAAGGTGGGCGTAAACTAGACGATGACATTGAGGCGGAAATTGAGGCCATGATGGATCAGCCGATGCCGACCATGCCTTCCGATTACCTCGGCCGTGCCCGTCGCATCGACGGCGCCGTGGATCGTTATATTGAATTTTGTAAAAGCAGCTTCCCCAATTACTTAAACCTTAAAGGCTTAAAAATCGTGGTGGACACGGCCAACGGTGCCGCCTATCACGTGGCGCCTAAGGTGTTTCATGAGCTGGGTGCCGAAGTCGTGTTAATCGGTGGGGAACCAAATGGGTTTAACATTAATCACGAAGTAGGGGCCACCCACACCGAGACCATTCAGGCCGCCGTGGTGGCCGAGCAGGCCGATTACGGCATCGCCTTAGACGGCGATGGCGACCGCTTAATGATGGTGGATGCCAGTGGTCGTTTGTACGACGGCGATGCGTTGATTTACGTGATTGCCAAGGCCCGCGCCCATGCCGGCGCCCTTAAAGGCGGCGTGGTGGGCACGGTGATGACGAATATGGGCATGGCATTGGCGCTCGAGCAGCAGGGCATTCCTTTCGCCCGCGCTCAGGTGGGTGACCGCTATGTCTTGCAGCAGCTGTTCCAGCGCGACTGGTTGATTGGGGGCGAAGCGTCTGGCCATATATTGTGCCTAGACCGTCACAATACGGGTGACGGCATTATTTCTGCCCTACAGGTGTTGGCGGGCTTGATCGAGCTGGGCCAAGACTTGGCGACGATCTTGAGTGAGTGGACGCCTTTCCCGCAGACCATGATTAACGTGCGCCTGCAGCCTGGTCAGGATTGGCAAACGGCGTCCGTGGCGGCCTTGGCCGATGCGGAACAGGCCTTACAGAATATAGGACGAGTGGTGTTGCGTGCTTCCGGTACCGAGCCGGTGGTGCGGGTAATGGTCGAGGCCCAAACGCAGGCGTTGGCTGATCGGTATGCAAGGCAAATTGCCGTGGCAATTGACCCTACCTTATAACTATTTAAGCTTGCGGAAGTGGTTTTTTATGGATTTTTTTGCGTTATTGCAAGATTTTTTTATACAATACGGTTATCTGGCGGTGTTCCTGGTGCTGTTTGCCTGCGGCTTCGGGATTCCGATTCCTGAAGACGTGACCTTGGTGACGGGCGGGGTGATTTCTGGCCTCGGCTACACCAATGTACACACCATGGTGCTGGTTGGCCTATTGGGCGTCTTGATTGGCGACGGTACGGTGTTTACCTTAGGCAAAATTTACGGCCACCGTATATTAAAATTTCGGTTGGTGGCGCGGATCATGACGCCTAAGCGTTACGATCAAATTCAAAAAAAATTCGATAAGTACGGCAACTGGGTGTTGTTTATGGCCCGTTTTTTGCCGGGACTGAGAACCCCTATTTATCTGATGGCGGGCATTTCCGGCCGGATTTCCTATACACGATTTCTGATCATGGACGGCATGGCGGCGCTGATTTCGGTGCCGCTGTGGGTGTACTTAGGTGAGTTTGGGGCCAGCAATATTGATTGGCTGATGCACAAAGTGCATCAGTTCCAAACCGGGCTGTTTGTGCTCTTGGGACTGCTGCTGGTGGCCGGCGTGGCGTACTGGTGGTTTAAAAAACGCCCTCAGAAAGCCTAGGGCGCGCGGGGAAGACACCAAAAAGGGGCTTAAGCCTCTTTTTTGTTGGGTGGATGGCCAGATCTTGAGGGTTTGCTGGGTTTGGTTATATTTAAATAGTGTTCAATAAATGTTCTATGTATTAAAATGTGGGCGATGACATTAAGAGGGTTGGATCGTGAGTAAAATTATTTTGGGTGGTTTGATGGGGTTGATGGGGCTGGGGTTAATGGCCTGTACCAAAGAGGCGAGCGCGGAGCCACAAGGTAAGGTGGCGCGGGCAGAAAAGCCGGTTGCCGGGGCGGTGACGTTCCAGTCTGATGACGATGTGGCCTTTACCATGGTGCTGCCATCGGGTTGGACGCAGTTTGCCGATCCCCAAGAGCTGAGTGACTCAGACAATATTGCCTTTGAGCACAAGCGCAAAAGCATTTATGGGGGCGTGGCCATTTATAGCGCAGAAGATTTTGATGGCTTTGATGAGTTTATGGCGCTTTCAGAAGAGACTTTTGACGTGGCGATCGAGCGTAGCGAGCCTGTGTCGTATAACGGGTTCAGCGGCAAACGCTATTATTTTGAAGACACCATAGACGGCCTTAAGCTGGCCTTTGTGTCCGACCTTGTGTCTAACGGCAAATACTATTTGACCAGCCAGGCTTGGGTGCGCAGAAGCTTGATGAGTGCGAATCATGATGAGATTGTCACCATGTTTGGCAGCGTGGCACTGAAAAAATAACCCCCTTGGGGCCCCGTAAGGGGGTGATAACGAGCCGATTGGGCTCGTTTTTTTATGCCGGTGGCCGATGAGGGCTGAGTCAGCCGTGCGCGATTTATGTGGGATGCCACAATATATCCCTTCGGGGGGATGTGAGAAAATACGGCTTAATCAAGAAACTAAGGTTAAACCGCCCAGCCTTAACGTCGGGGCGGTTTAAACATCGTTGGAGCACACATGTTTAACCATATCAAAATGAGCCTATTGGTCGGCTGTTTGTCTTTGCTGTTGCCAGGCGTGGCCTTGGCAGAGCTCAGCGGCGAACACATTTTTAACAAGGGCAACGGCCGTGGTGCCGATGCGTGTAATGCCTGTCATGCGGTCGATGGTGGCGGCGTATTGTCTATTGGGACCCCTAGGTTGGCAGGGCTGCATGCCGGCTATATTGAAAAGCAAATCAAAGACTTTGCCTCAGGCCGACGCCTGCACGTGCAGATGAAGCCCATTGCCAAGGCTTTAAGCCAGGCCGAGATGGAGGCCGTGTCTAAATACCTCAGTGGCCTGCCGTTGCCGGAACGCAAAATCAAGCAAAGCCTGCCGATGGCGGACGAAAGCGTGGGCGCGCGCCTGGCCTTACGTGGCCGTTGGGAAGCCAATATACCGGCCTGTATCCAATGCCATGCCTTTAACGGCGGCGGCGTGGGCGCGTCTTTCCCTGCCATTTCAGGGCAGGGGGCAGTCTACATCGCCAACCAGTTAAACGCTTGGAAAAATGGGGCGCGCGACAACGACCCCATTGGGTTGATGCGACAAATTGCCAGCAAGCTAAGCCGTGAAGACATTGATTCTGTGGCGCAGTGGTTTGGCGCGCAAAATGCGACCAAGAACTAGGAGAAAAACATGAAACCATTATTATGGCCCTTATTGGCGGCCGCCCTGTTGTTGAGCGCCTGTGGTGATGACGAAGCCGAAAAAGCCGCACAGGTTGAAGCAGAAGCCAAGGCGAAGCTGGTGACCTTTACCCCGCCAGAAGAATCCGAAATCCCCGACGATGAGTTTGGCAAGGTGGTGAAGCTGGGCCGCGACATTTTCGCAGACACCCCACGCTACGCGCCGGAATTCTCTGGCAATGGCTTAAGCTGCCGTAACTGCCACATTGACAACGGCCGTCAGCACAATGCGGCCCCTTTGTGGGGCGCGCAAGTGGCCTATCCGCAATACCGCGCCAAAAATGGCCATGTGAATACCCTGTCCGAGCGCATCCAAGGGTGTTTCATGTACAGCATGAACGGCACCAAGCCCCCTTTAGGCAGTAAAGAGCTGATTGCCTTAGAGTCGTTTGCGTTTTGGATGGCCAAAGGCGCGCCGGTGGCCACCAAGATCGAAGGGGCGGGCTTTAAGAAATACGATGCGCCTGAGCCGCCTGATTTAAAACGCGGTGCCGTCGTGTACGAACAAAAATGCGCCGTGTGCCACGGCCCTGATGGGCAAGGCCAAAAAGTCGATGGCAAGTATAACTTCCCACCGTTGTGGGGGCCTGATTCCTATAACTGGGGGGCTGGGATGCACCAAATGAAAAATGCGGCGGCGTTTATTCGCTACAATATGCCGCTGAGCCAGGGCGAAAGCATAGGCGCACAAGAGGCTTATGACGTGGCTTACTTCATGAACTCGCATGAGCGTCCACAAGATCCTCGCTTTACCGGCGACCTGGCCGAAACCCGCAAGAAATACCATGACACCAAGGATTCCGTGTACGGCACCGAAGTGAATGGTCACATCATGGGGTCTAAGCCCGCCACGTTTGAAAACTGGGGCAAATAGCCCAGCGCAGCTTCTGATCATCGCCAACGAGCCCTAAGGGGCTCGTTTTTTATGGGCGATCAAAGGCGTGTGTCGGGTTTGATTCCGGCTTATAACCAACAACTATATGGATATAGCCGCTAAGTATTGGTGTTTTAGGCTGTGCTTAGGCATGATGACGATCCCCCTTCAACGCCCCAAAGCTTTAATTATGCCATCAACATTTATAAACAAACGCTTGTCTTGGCTGCCGGTTGCGGCGGCCTTATTGTTTGGGCTGCCGGCCCTGGCCGCCAGCCCTTTGAAAAACGACACCCTTAACGTCGGCATCGATTTAACCTATGCGCCCTATGCCTATTTGGATCAGGGCCAAGCCAGCGGCTTTGACCCTGATTTCATGCGCCTGATCGCCCAGGCCTTAGGGGGCAAGGCCGAATTCAAAGACACCCGGATAGAAAACATCATCATTGGCTTGAATGCCGGTCATTACGATGTGGTGGCCTCGGCGCTGTACGTGAATCCGCAACGCGCCAAGCAGGTGGATTTTTTGCCCTATTTGCAAACCGGCGGCGTTTTGGTGGTGCGCGGCGATGATGACTTCGCCCCACAAACCCTAGAAGACCTGTGTGGCAAAAGCATGTCCTCGATGAAGGGCGCGGCGTGGATCCCCACCGTCAATCAGGTGTCGGCTGACTATTGCGCCCCCAAGGGCCTTAAGCCGATTGTGGTCAAAGAATACCCCAGCGCCCCAGAAGCCGCTCAGGCATTGCTGTCCAAAGGCGTCGACGTGCAGTATGAAGATGCGGCCGTGGCCCAAATGGTGATGAATCAATTGGGTGACCGTCTGAAAATCAGCACCCAGACACAGCTGTCTCCGGTGTTGATTGGCCTGGCCTTTACCAAGCAAAACAGCGAGATGAAGGCCCTGGTGGCCGACGCCATCCAAACCGTTAAGGCTACTGGTGAATACGATGCCTTGCTGAAAAAATACAATCTGGCCTTCCCCAATGATGAGTTGCTCAAGGCCAATGATTTGGCCAATGCCCTGGCGCCGGTAGAGGGCCATAAAGGCTTTAACTGGGCGTATTTGGGCGGTTTATTGTACAACACCGATTTTTGGCAGGCCGGGGTGACGGTCTTGCAATTAAGCACCCTGACCTGGTTTTTGGCCGTGGTGGTGGGGTTTTTGCTGGCCTTGGGCAATCAGTCGCAGTACCGCGTGCTCAACCGTGCGGCCGGCCTGTATATCTGGCTGTTCCGCAGCCTGCCGCTGCTGGTGTTGTTGATCTTTATTTACAACCTGCCGCAGTTTTGGCCGGCCAGCTCGGTGGTGCTGTCGAACGCCTTTATGGCCGGGCTCATCGCCCTGGTGCTGAGTGAATCGGCCTATATGGCGGAAATTCATCGGGGTGCCTTACAGGCCATTCCTAAGGGGCAGTATGAGGCAGGCAAGGCTTTAGGCTTGGGGTTTTGGGGCATCCAAAAACAAATTGTGATGCCGCAGGCGCTGAAGGTGGCACTGCCCCCGCTGACCAATCAGTACGTCACCATTGTGAAGCTGACCTCGCTGGTGTCGGTGATTTCCCTCACCGAAATTTTATTGGTGGGCCAGCAGCTGTATACCCGCAACTTCTTGGTGATGGAAACCCTGTTGGCGGTGGCGTTTTATTATGTTTTGATTGTGAGCCTGGTGACCTGGGTGCTGGGCAAGGTAGAGCACCGTCTAGACGTGTCTTTACGCACGGCCAACACCACGGAAGAAACCGTGCAGCTCGACCATGACACCTTAACCCAATACGGTGCGCTCAAGGCGGCCAAACAGGGTAAGGAGGCGTTGAGCATTAAGGGGGCAAGCAAAGCCTTTGGCGGCGTGCCGGTGCTCAAAGGCATTGATTTGGCCGTGCAGTGGGGGGAGGTGGTGTCCATTATCGGGCCGTCTGGCTCGGGCAAGACCACGCTGATTCGCAGCATGAATGGGCTTGAAACCTTGGATCAGGGTGAGGTGTGGTTAGAAGGCAGCCTGTTTATTGACGGCAAAGCCCCAAGTCGCGACGCGCAGGCGCGGATTGTGCACCTGGGCATGGTGTTTCAAAGTTATAATCTGTTTCCCCACAAAACCGTGTTGGCAAACCTGATGCTGGCACCAGAGTATCATCAGCAGCCGGCCGAGCAGGTGCGCTTATTGGCCTTGGCGATGCTGGACAAGGTCGGCCTCTTGCGCCATGCGCATAAATACCCGCACCAGCTGTCCGGTGGCCAACAGCAACGCGTGGCCATTGCCCGTGCTTTGGTGATGCAGCCCAACATCATGCTGTTTGATGAGCCAACGTCGGCGCTGGACCCTGAGCTGGTGAATGAGGTCTTGAGCGTGATGGAAGGCTTGGCCAAAGAGGGCATGACCATGATCATCGTGACCCACGAAATGCGCTTTGCCTTTAACGTCTCCGACCGCATTGTGTTTATGGCCGAGGGCGAAATCGTGTACGACCAAACGCCTGAGGCACTGCGTCAAAACGCCGACCCACGCCTGCGCCGCTTTATTGATCATAAGGCGCCAGAAGACTATAGTATTTAAGACGATGACCATCGGTGGCATCGGCTTTGAGTAAGGATGAACAGCATGAATGAATTTACCGAAATTGGTATTTTGCAACAGCGTAAAATTGAGGCGGAAATCATTAAGCCGATTTACGACATCATGAAGCGTGAGTTTGGGATAGAAAAAGCCCAGGCCATAATTGAAGAAGCCATTACCGACGCCGCGGTGTCGGCCGGCAAGGCGTTTGCCGCCAAAGAGCCTAACGGCACCAGCGTGGAAAGCTTTGTGGCCCTGCAATACCTGTGGGAAAAAGACGATGCCTTAGAGATTGAGGTCTTGAACAACAACCACGAGCGCTATGACTACGACGTCAAACGCTGCCGCTATGCCGAGATGTACCATGAAATGGGCCTGGGCGAGATCGGCTTTTTATTGTCCTGCAACCGCGACAGCAAGTTTATTGAAGGCTATGCCCCCCACGTCAAGCTGACGCGGCCGCATACGGTGATGAACGGCGATGGGTTTTGTGATTTTCGCTACGCCTTACACACAGAGAAGAAAACACCATGAGCCCAATCACCATCAATGCCCAGCGCCTCAATGACTTGCTGGATGAGTTTGCCCAAATCGGCAAGACCGCCAACGGCGGCGTGACTCGGCTGGCTCTGAGCGACTTAGACAAAATAGCCCGCGACCTGTTTAGGCACAAGGCGGGTGCCGCCGGCTTTGGCGTCAAAATAGACGCCATCGGCAATATTTTTGTGCGCCGTGACGGCCGCCAGCCGGATCTGGCCCCGGTGCTCATGGGCTCTCACGGTGACTCCCAGCCTAAGGGCGGTCGGTTTGATGGCATTTATGGGGTTTTGGCGGGGCTAGAGGTATTGCTGTCGCTCAACGATCAGAACATAGAGACCTTAAGGCCGATAGACCTGGTCATGTGGACCAATGAAGAGGGCGCACGCTTTGCTCCTGCCATGATGGGCGCTGCCGTGTTTACCGGCAAGATGACCCTGGCCGAAGCCTTGGCCCGAACCGATCGTGATGGCCTGAGCGTGGGCGCCGAGCTTGAGCGCATCGGCTATGTCGGCCAAGACGACTTTAGCCAATATCAAATCCATGCCGCCTTAGAGGTGCACATTGAGCAAGGGCCCATTTTGGAAAATCACGGCAACACCATTGGCGTGGTCACGGGTGCGCTCGGCCAAAAATGGTATGAAGTCGCGTTTACCGGCCTGGCCTCACACGCGGGCACCACACCCATGGACATGCGCCAGGACGCCGGCTTAGGCATGGCCCATGCCATGGTGGCGCTCAACCAGCTCGGCATGGGCGAAGTCGACGCCGGTGGCCGCGTGACCGTGGGCGTGACCAAGCTAGGCCCTGGTTCGCCCAACGTGATACCCGCTTCGGCGTGGTTTACCCTAGAAGTGCGTCACCCCAGAGCCGAGGCTTTAGAACGTATTGATGGCGAAGTGGCCCAGCTCATGGCCAAGATTGCCGCCGATCATCGCCTCAGCGTGGCGGTGAAGCCGATCCTGTCGTTTACGCCGCTGGCCTTTCATCCCCACTGCATTCAGGTCGTGCGTGAGGTCACCCAGGCCTTAGGCTACGCCCATGAGGACATGGTGTCCGGTGCCGGCCATGATTCCTGCCACCTCAGCCACATTGCCCCCACGGCGATGATTTTCATCCCCTGTATTGACGGCCTTAGCCACAATGAGGCCGAAGACATTACCCCCGAGTGGTCGGCCGCCGGCGCCGACGTCTTGGCCCACAGCATGGTGCGCCTGGCCAATGAAGGCGAGCGTACTGAAGCATAGAGGTTGCGCCTGTTTGCCCATGTTGATGTGCTAAAATAACGGCTAAAGGAGTCGCTTAATGTCAGAGCATCAACTAGGTCGATGGGCTCGCGTGGCGGTGGGCTTGCTGCTGGCCGCCGCAACGAGCACGATGGCACAGGCCGAACAGGGCTTGGTGGCCACCGAAGGGCCTGTCATACATTTTGGTCGGCATTTGAATAACCCGGCACCGCCTTACCCACAACGCTCGGTGGCCTGCCGGGAACAGGGGACGGTGGCTTTAAGGGTGCAGGTTGAGGCGAATGGACGGCCCTCAGCGGTTAAGGTGGTGCAAAGCAGTGGTTATCCCCGTTTGGATGCGTCTGCCTACAGGACGGTCAGGAATCACTATCGCTTTATCCCACGTAGCCAGGACGGCGTTGCCATCTCCTCTGTTTACACCTTCTCTATTCAATTCGTCTTGCCTGACGGGATGGAGGTGGGCACCAAGCCAACGGCACAAGCGTGTGCAGCCGAGTGAGGGGCCGGTAAGGCGTGGCGCATTCAGGGCGATCTGCGTTGATGCGGGTTTATTTGCTTGCCTAAAAGCCCCGTACGCTGTTTAAATAAGGTTGATTCAGTTGTATTAGATTAAGAACAATAACGAGGTATGGCCATGTGGCCGTGCCTTTAAGGCTTTAAGGGCCTTTCGAGGAGCTTTGCTCAATGATTCAGTTTAAGCATGTCAGCAAGACCTTTAGCCAAGACGGCAAGGCCGTTGAGGCCTTAAAAGGGGTGAACCTCACTATAGACACTGGCGACATTTATGGTCTGGTGGGCTATAGCGGCGCCGGTAAAAGCACGCTGTTGCGCCTGATTAACGTGTTGGAACAGCCCAGCAGCGGTGAGGTGTGGGTGGATGGTGCCTTAATCAGCGGTTATAACGCCGCCGAACTGCGTCACGCCAAGCGCGACATCGG
>JAGNPU010000116.1 GCA_017989485.1 Neisseriaceae bacterium | reverse complement strand
GCGCTATACGATCAGTTTACGTCGATCGGCCCTCTGCTGGAAAAAATAGGCAATGGCGGCAAGGGCATGGCTTGGGAAACGGCTCATGAAGTAGAGTTGCTGCGTCAAATCAACAAAACCCGCGCCGAAGGGGCGGGCAAAGGCCAGCCGCGGCTAGAAACCGCGATTGATGCGGCCGAGATGATTTTGACCCTGGCCCCAGAAACCAACGGCCACGTGGCGGTAAAAGCATGGGATGCCTTAACCAAGGCTACCGGCCGCAGCCACAGACATTTGGCCGAGGGCAGCGAACACACCCAAATTCGGTTCCGTGACATTCAGGCGCAGCCACGCAAGATTATTTCGTCACCGATTTGGTCTGGGATTGAAAGTGAAACCGTGTGTTACAACGCCGGCTACACCAACGTGCATGAGTATATTCCTTGGCGCACCCTGACGGGTCGACAACAGTTTTATCAAGACCATTTGTGGATGCGCGGCTTTGGTGAACACCTGTGCGTGTACAAGCCCGCGGTGGATTTGAAAACCACGGAAAAAGTGTTGGGTCGTCACGACAACGGCAATACCGAGCTGGTGTTGAACTTCTTAACCCCCCACCAAAAGTGGGGCATCCACAGCACGTATTCCGACAACTTACGCATGTTGACCCTGTCTCGCGGCGGCCCCCACGTGTGGCTCAGCGAGGGCGATGCGAAAACGGCCGGCATTGAGGACAACGATTGGATTGAGGTGTTTAACGCCAACGGCTCATTAACCGCCAGGGCCATTGTCAGCCAGCGCATTCCAGACGGCATGACCTTGATGTACCACGCCCAGGAGAAAATCATCAACGTGCCTGGTTCTGAGGTCAGCGGCAAACGCGGGGGGATTCATAACTCCGTGACCCGCGCGGTGACCAAGCCGACCCACATGATTGGTGGTTATGCCCAGCAGTCTTACGGCTTTAACTATTACGGCACGGTCGGGGCCAACCGCGATGAATTCGTGGTGGTGCGCAAAATGAACAAAGTGGATTGGTTAGACACGCCGGCCAAAGCATAGGGCCTGGGTTGTGCACAAAACCATCACGAAAACGAATACTGTAAGGAACACAATATGAAAATCCGAGCCCAAATTGGCATGGTGCTGAACCTAGACAAGTGCATTGGCTGCCACACCTGTTCCGTGACCTGTAAAAACGTCTGGACCAGCCGCGACGGCGTCGAATATGCCTGGTTTAATAACGTTGAAACCAAGCCCGGCGTGGGGTATCCCAAAGAGTGGGAAAACCAAGAAAAATGGAAGGGCGGCTGGGAGCGTTTGTCCAGCGGCAAGTTGCGCCCACGTCAGGGCGGCAAGTTGAAAATTTTGGCGAATATTTTTGCCAACCCGAACATGCCGCAGATTGACGACTACTACGAACCGTTTACCTACGACTACGAGCATTTGCAAAATGCGCCGACCATGACCACGCCACCGACCGCTCGGCCGGTGTCGGTGTTGACCGGCAAGAAAATGGACAAAATTGTCGGTGGCCCCAACTGGGAAGACGACTTGGCCGGTGAGTTCGCCAAACGCAGCAAAGACATGCTGTTTGAAGGCATCCAAAAAGAAATGTACGGCGCCTTTGAGCAAACCTTCATGATGTATTTGCCGCGCCTGTGTGAACACTGCTTGAACCCAACCTGCGTGGCGTCTTGTCCTTCTGGTTCGATTTACAAGCGCGAAGACGACGGCATTGTGCTGATCGATCAAGACAAGTGTCGCGGCTGGCGCATGTGTGTGTCAGGCTGCCCGTACAAAAAGATTTACTACAATTGGACCAGTGGTAAAGCCGAGAAGTGTACCTTCTGTTACCCCCGTATCGAAGCGGGTATGCCCACCGTGTGTTCCGAGTCATGCGTGGGGCGTATCCGCTACCTAGGGGTGATGTTATACGATGCCGATAAAATCGACACCGCCGCCAGTACCGAAAACCCGCAAAACCTCTATGAGGAACAGCTGGGCGTGTTCTTAAACCCGAACGACCCGCGTGTGATCGAAGAAGCCCGCAAGCAGGGCATAGACGAGGCGTGGCTGACGGCGGCGCAAAATTCACCGGTGTACAAAATGGCGATGGAGTGGAAGATTGCCTTCCCATTACACCCTGAATACCGCACCTTGCCTATGGTTTGGTATGTGCCGCCTCTGTCACCGATTCAATCTGCCATTGAAAGCGGTCTGGTCGGCGAAAACGGCATCATCCCCAGCGTAGATGAGTTGCGCATTCCCTTACGCTATCTGGCCAACCTGTTGACCGCCGGCAAAATTGAGCCGATTAAAAAGGCCTTGGAAACCATGATTGCCATGCGCCGCTTTAAGCGCGAAGAAAGCGTCCATGGTCGCATCGACGAAAGCCTGTTGGATGGCATTGGCTTAACCGCCGCCCAGGTAGAAGAAATGTATCAGGTGATGGCGATTGCCAATTACGAAGACCGCTTCGTGGTGCCCACCAGCCATAAGGAAATGGTCGAGAATACCTTTGAAGACAAGGCCGGCTGTGGCTTTACCTTTGGCAACGGCTGCAGCAGCGGTGAGTCAGAGGCCAGCCTGTTTGGCAAACGAAAATCAACGCCCATCGTGTTTCACGGCCTGCGCAAGGACCGCGAGGCCAATCGCGACAAGCGTCGTGGCCATGGGGAAGAGGAACAAGGGGGCCAGTCATGAATTTAATTTTTAAGCTGATTTCGACTTTATTGTGCTATCCCACCGATACCCAGCAGGCTGCATTGGCCGAGCTACGCACGGCGGTGGCCACGGTGCCGGTGCTGAATGAACATGCCTCTGCGTTTAACAAGGTGTTGGATTATTTGGAAAGCCGCGAGCTGATTACCCTGCAAGAAGAGTATGTGGCCTATTTTGACCGCAACCGCAGCCATGCCCTGTATCTGTTTGAACACCTGCATGGCGAAGACCGCGACCGCGGCAGCGCCATGGTTGATTTGCTGGAGGCCTATCGCGGCCACGGCTTTGACATCAGCGCCAATGAATTGCCAGATTACCTGCCGCTGCTGTTGGAGTTTATGGCTCAGGTCGATGAAGGCGTGGCCTTGGGGATGTTGTCCGACGCCGTGCACGTGATCAACCATTTGGGCAATAAGCTGCACGCCAACCACGTGCCCTATGCGCCGCTGTTGACGATATTAATCCACCTGAGCCCGGTTTGTCCTGAGCCCCTGGTGGAGCCGCCGGTGCGTGACATGGATGAAGCCATGGAGTTATTTGGCACCAGCCCTGAAGGGGTGGAGCCGTTGATCCGGCCTAACCTGACCCAAACCGTGCAGTTTTACCCTAATCGACCCATGGCCCAGTAGGAGACACACATGAACAGCCTTCATCAATTTTTATTTGGGATTTATCCCTACATCGCCCTTAGTGTTTTCTTTTTGGGCAGCCTGATTCGGTTTGACCGCGAGCAATACTCATGGAAGTCAGAGAGCAGCCAGCTGCTGTACCGTGGCCAGCTGCGGATGGGGAATATTTTGTTCCATGTGGGCATCTTGGCCGTGTTTTTTGGCCACCTCGTGGGCCTGTTGACCCCCGTCATCGTGTGGGACACCTTAGGCCTAAGCCATTCTGCCAAGCAGGTTATTGCGATGGCGGCCGGCGGCGTGTTCGGGGTGATTGCCCTCATCGGTTTATGCCTGCTGCTGCACCGTCGTTTTAAATGTGATCGCCTAGCGGCCAACACCACCTGGCGCGACAAGCTGGTGCTGTTTTGGCTGTTGATTACCCTGTTGTTGGGCCTGAGCACGATTTTCGTCAGCGCCCAGCACACCGATGGCGAAGAGATGGTGCGCCTGATGAACTGGGCCCAACACATTGTGACCTTTAGAGGCGACGCTGCCGGCTTCATCGTGAATACGTCGATTTTGTTCAAGCTACACATGTTGATGGGCATGACCCTGTTTGTGATTTTCCCCTTTACCCGCTTGGTGCACGTTTGGAGTGGCTTTGCCAGCGTGACCTATGTGACCCGCGCCTGGCAGCTGGTGCGCCGCCGCTAAGGGCGTGACGATTGACATGCCCCAGAGTGTCGTTATTTGGCTCTGGGGCATTTTTTATGGGTTGCGCGCGGCCTTGGCGGTGATTCGGCACTGGCCATGATGGCAAAACCGATTTATGATTCAGAGCAGATGACGGCTTAGTGTTTAGGCCTAGGCCAGTGGATGGCTGATGAATAGAAAGGGCGGTACATGATACGAGGGTTTCAAAACGACGACATGGACGCGGTTTTGGCCATTTGGCTGGCCGCGTCCAACCAGGCCCATGACTTTATGGGGGAAGGCTATTGGGCCCAACACCTAGAGGCCATGCGCCATCAGTATTTGCCGGCGGCTGCGATACAGGTGTATGCAGCGGCGGATACTCAGGCCATCATGGGCTTTTTGGCCATACACGAAGACTGTTTGGCGGCGCTGTTTGTCGCGCCCGAGGCGCAAAGCCAAGGCATAGGCCAAGCCCTTATGGCCAAAGCGAAAAGCCTGCGGCCCAGCTTAAGCCTGAGCGTGTACGCCCGCAATACGCGCAGCGTGGCGTTTTATGAGCGCTGTGGCTTTAGGCGCTTGAGTGAGGGGGTCGATGAGGCCACGGGCGCGTTAGAGATCCTGATGCGGTGGTCAAATGAATAAAAAAACGAGTCCTAGACTCGTTTTTTTATGCCTGTGGCTGTTGGCTTTGGATGTTGGCCAATAAGCGGGTGATGTCCTGATGGTGGGTGTCGATGACCCGGGTGATTTCGGTAAAGTCTTTATGGGCCATGGCGGTGGCCACGGCCTGATGTTCTGAAAAATGGCTGGCCATGTCGGTGAGCCAGGCGACGTATTCAGGGTATTGCAGCAATTGTGCCGAAATGTAAATAGACGGATAGGCCGCAACAAAGGTGGGGCTGCCGCTAAAAATAATGAATTTATAGTGGTAAAACTCGTTCAGAATATTGATTTTTCTCAGGTCGTCTTTTTCTGCCCGCATATTGGCCAACATGACCTCAAACTGCTGGGCTAGGGGCAATATATCGTCGATGAGGCGGATTTTTTCAAGAGACTGTTTTTCAATAAAGTATCGAATATGGTAAAGGTCGATGTGTTCGTCTAGGCTGTACGCCCTCAATACCGTGCCACGGTTTTGAATTTTAGTGGCCAAGCCGTCGGTAATCAACATCAACATGGCTTCTCGAACCGGCGCGCGGCTGACGTTAAGCTTGTGGGCGTATTCTTCCTCGATGATTTTGTCACCGGGGCGAAGGCGGCCAGACATGATGTCATGCATCATCTCTTGTTTGATGATGGCGGGTAGGGACATGGGGGTTTTTTTTTCGGGCATGATTACTGTACTTATATAGACGGAAAAAGAGGCGCCTGAGTCGTCTAGAGAGACGGAGCAGGCCTTTATTATTATATAGAGACAAATCTAGGTGTCGAGACCAACGTTATCGTTAACAGGCTGTTTATAGTAGATAACAAGCTTATTTTAAGCCAGCAAGGGGTCCCCAGTCTATGGGTAAATGTGGGAAGCCAATTACCACTAAAGGCGTAGTTGACCTAGGTCAAAATGAGCAGATGCCCTCCGCATTTATTGGCAGCCAAATCAACTTCTCACCAATGTTTAAAATACCGTGATCGCAGTAAGGTTAAGCCTAGCAAACAAGAATCAGTAGATTGCGCTAGGAGGCGTTATGACCACGGATAAATTCAAACAATACTCGGTACTCATCAGCAGTACATTGGCCTTCACCGTTTGCTTTATGGTGTGGACGATGTTTGCCGTCATTGGCGTGCCGATTCAACAAGAGCTACAGCTCAGCTCGACCCAGTTCGGCTTATTGGCGGCGATGCCGGTGCTGTCTGGTTCGCTCATACGCGTGCCTTTGGGCATTCTGACCGACCGCATCGGTGGGCGCAAAGTGTTTTTTGTGCTGATGCTGCTGTGCGTGCCGGCCATTTACGCCATTCAGTTTGTGGGTGAATACTGGCAGCTCTTGGTCGTTGGCCTGTTTATGGGCCTGGCGGGCGGCTCATTTTCCGTGGGCACCCCCTACGTGGCCAAATGGTTTCCCAAAGAACGCCAAGGCTTGGCCATGGGCGTGTTTGGCGCCGGCAATGCCGGCTCCGCCATCAATACCCTAGTGGCCCCGGCGCTGATCGCCATCGGTACCTGGCACTTGGTGCCCACCGTGTACGCCGCCATTATGTTGGGCACGGCCGTGCTGTTCTGGTTTTTTAGCCACAGCAATCCTGCCCACCTGGTGTCGTCTAAGGTTTCGTTGAAAGAGCAGCTG
>JAGNPU010000115.1 GCA_017989485.1 Neisseriaceae bacterium | reverse complement strand
GCCTGTGCCAAAAGCGCCTGAGACGCCAAATCCAAATGATTGTCCGGCTCGTCCAACAGCAACAAGGCCGGTGCGCGAATGCCGCTGAACAAGCAGGCCAAAGCCACCTTCAGCTGTTCGCCGCCGCTGAGCTGGCCCACGGGATACAAGGCCTTGTCGCGCCGCAAGCGCAGCTGGGCCAGGCGCGTGCGGTATTCATCTTCGCGCAGCCCCGGCGCCATCGCCATAAAGTTGGCCAAGGCGCTGGCCTCCTGATCTAAAAAGGAAAAATGCTGATCCACCCGCAACACCGACTCGGTGTGATACGCCGTTCCAAAAGACGGCGCCTGCACGCCCGCCAACACCGACAGCAGCGTCGACTTACCGCTGCCGTTCGGCCCCAAGATGGCCCATTTTTGCCCTGCCGCCACGGTCACGTTCAGCGGCCTTTGTGCCCCAAAGGGCAACACCAAATCGCTGGCGCTGGCCACAATCGGCCCCGAGACCGCCAGCGGCGCCACGCACAGGCCCAAAGGGTCTAACTCGAGCACCTGGGCCTGCGCGGCGCCCTGCGCCGCCGTGGCCACCTCAATACGGTGTTCATACTGACTGTTGACGCGGCCCTGAGTCGCCTCAGAACGGTTTTTTTGGCGGTCCAGCAACAGTTTGCTTTGGTTGGCGTTCGCCCGCCCTTTGTGACCGCGGCTTTGCGACTGCTGTGAACGCTCCTGAGCCTGCTGCTGGGCCTGCTTGGCCGACTGCACCGCCCGCGCCTGCTTGGCCAGCAACGCCGCCGCGCCTGCCTGGCGCTGGGCCATGCTGGCCTGATGCGCCGCCCAACCGCCTTCACTGTGGTGTAGGCCTAACTCATCCAGTTCATCCACCACGTCGGCAATCGCCAACAGGCGCTCGTCGTGGCTAATCATCAACACCCCTAGGCCCGACTGCTGCAACCAACCGCACAGCCACGCCACGCCGGCCTGATCCAAATGATTGCTGGGCTCGTCCAAAATGAGGACGTCGGCCCCTCGATGCCGTAAGGCCAGCAGCTGCACCCGCGTCTGCTCGCCACCGCTTAAGCTCGCCATCGGCTGCGACAGCAGACCGGCACGCAGGCCCTGGGCCTGTAAGGCTTGCTCAATCACCTCTGCCACCAACCACGCCTGATCGCCGGCGGCGGCCAGACGATCAAAATCGGCGTCGGTGGCCACGCCTTCGGCCAGCCGCAGCTGGGCGGCCAACAGCTGGTCGACGCCAAAGGCCTCGGCCACGCTCATGGTGGCTAGGCCCGTGTGCTGGGGCAAATAGCCGACTTGGCCATGGTGCCATACTTGGCCGGCGCTGGGCGAGATGGCTTTGGCCAATATGGCGCCCAGCAACGATTTACCGACGCCATTGCGGCCGGTTAAGGCGTGTAGACGCCGCCCTACGGTGAGGGATAGGGAGTCAAATAAAGGGGTGGGGCTGTCAGGAAACTGCACGCACACAGCCTGTGCGTCTATCAAAATAGGCAAGGACATAAGGCCTCCTTTTTTTTAAATCAAAACGTCCCCTGGCCTACTCGCTAGGCAGAGGTGATGAATGTCAAAAAAAGTGCTTAGTTCATGGCCATCCTCAAATAGACTTTCTTTAAAAAAAGGGAGGGCATTCGAGTTCATCATAAAAACACCCTATCATGTATTCATGGGAGATGATGCTGAAGCATGAGTATTGAGTTTTTGCCCTATCTAAAACAGTTTATCATTTTAGGATATTTAATAACCATTACATGGTGTACTTATTATTATAATATATTTAAAGTGATGATTTATAGTTATATGTTATTTATTAACCATAAAGGAATAATATGACGAAAAACAAACAAATAAACGATCTGCTTTCCCATAATCAAACATCATGGGACAAACAGGCCGAAGAGCAACATGAGTGGTCACGCCCGGTGAGCCGTGAGGAGGTCGACTTGGCGAAACAAGGGCGCTGGCAAGTACATTTAACGCCAAGCCCTTGTCCTATCAATTGGTTAGGCGATATTAAAGGTAAACGTATTTTATGCTTAGCCTCTGCCGGCGGGCAACAGGCACCTATTTTAAGTGCAGCTGGCGCTAAGGTGACCGTGTTTGACCTATCTAAAAAACAGCTTGAACAAGATCAAAATGTCGCCCAACGGGATCATCTTGATTTGATAACCGTTCAAGGAGACATGGCTGACTTAAGTGTTTTTGATGATCGCTCTTTTGATCTCATTTTTCATCCAATATCAAATCTTTATGTGCCGGATGTTCGTAAAGTTTGGCAGGAATGTTACCGCGTATTGGCAGAAGATGGCCGCCTACTATCTGGTTTTTATAACCCCGTTGTCTATATTCATGACAAAGATCCAATCTATCACGAACAGGGGGTGATTAAACCACGTTATAAATTACCCTACTCTGATCTCAAAGACCTTCCAGCTGAAATGTTAGATCAAAAACGCAATAAAGGTGAAGCTTTTGTTTTCGGTCATAGTTTAACCGACCTTATTGCAGGTCAAATAGATGCGGGCTTTAGTATTAATGGCTTTTATGAGGATGAACAACCTAAGCCACGCTTTCTTATTGACTTGGTGATCCCTACTTTTTTAGCGACGTATGCAACAAAAGGCATATAGTGCTGCTCACTGCGCAAGCAATATTAATGGCGTTGTCGCCGCCCAGCGTCATTAATATTTTATTGTTTATTTAACAACCTATAAAATACTCAATAACAAACTAGCTAAAAGAGCCACATAACATCATGGTTACCGCTAAATGCTAACCCATTTCTCCGACCATCACCTCTACGCTAATGACCAGTAGCGTAATGCTAAAAAGCCTCTTTGGGGGCAACAACGATTCTATTGAGCAACCCCTTACCGACAAACAGGCACCGCTCGTCAAGTCGGTGCCTGTTGGGGGTTGGCCATGCCTTACACGTTTAAGGTTAAATCACCGTCTTTAATCCAGCCGCGCCGACGGCACCAGGCGGCCACCAACAGGGTCAACACCGCCGGCAAGACAAAGTGCAGCAGGCCGATGGCCGCCCACACCTGCCAGCCGTCGCCCATGGCATTAATCGTGCCCACCTGACCCACCAGGCCGCTGGTGCCCATGCCGGCCCCCGAAGGAATATTGTGCATTTGAAACACCATCGTCGACAACGGCCCCAAGACGGCGCTGGCCACGATCGGCGGAATCCAGATTTTGGGGTTGCGCACGATGTTCGGCATTTGCAACATGCTGGTGCCCAGGCCCTGGCTCAATAGGCCCGACAGCTTATTCTCGCGGTAGCTCATGACCGCAAACCCCACCATTTGCGCACAGCAGCCGACGGTGGCGGCGCCGGCCGCCAGGCCGCTGAGCGACAGCGCAATCGCCACCGCGGCACTCGACACCGGCAAGGTCAGCAAAATGCCCATCACCACCGCCACCACCATGCCCATTAACAGCGGCTGTAGCGCCACCGCCCACATAATGAACCCACCGATGGCCGTCATCATGCTGCCGATGGGTGGCCCAATGTATTGGGCCACGGCCAAACCGGCAATGAGGGTGACCGCAGGGGTGACCACGATGTCGATGGGCGTTTGCTTGTGCACGATTTTGCCCAGCTCGGTGCCGATGGCGGCCGCCACAAAACAGCCTACCGGGCCCCCTAAGGCCGCACCGGCGCTGCCGGTCACCACGCTGGCGAACAGCACCAACGGCGGCGCCTTTAAGGCGTAGGCCACGCCGACGCCGATGGCCGCACCCATCAGGCTTTGTGCCTGGCTACCCACGTCAACCAGCCAGGGCAAGCTGGCCCAGCCGCCGATGGTTTTCAAAATCAGGCCCACGATTAAAGAGCTAAACAGGCCCAGCGCCATAAAGTTGAGGGCGTCGATGCCATAGCGTTTCAGGCTAAACTCAACGTCACGTTGCTGTAAAAACGTTTTGATGCTCATTTGGTTTCCCCATTTGGGTGCGTGGTGGCTAAAAAAAAGCCCACTCAAAAAGTGGGCTGACAACCATAAGGCTTATTTATTGCGTTTGCGCGTCGCGGCGGCCACGCGTAAACGCAAGGCGTTCAAGCGAATAAAGCCTGCAGCATCGGCGTGATCATACACGCCACCATCTTCGTCAAATGAGGCAATCATCGGGTCGAACAAAGAGTCGGTGGCGGAATCACGGCCGACAACCATCACGTTACCTTTATACAGTTTCAAACGAACCGTACCATTCACGTGCTGCTGGCTGTTGTCGATCAGGGCTTGCAACATTTCGCGCTCGGCGCTCCACCAGTAACCGTTGTACACCAGCTCGGCATACTTAGGCATGATTTCGTCTTTCAGGTGAGCCGCGCCTTTGTCCAAGGTAATCGACTCAATCGCGCGGTGGGCTTTCAACATAATGGTGCCGCCTGGGGTTTCATAACAGCCGCGGCTTTTCATGCCCACGTAGCGGTTTTCCACGATGTCCAAACGACCCACGCCGTGTTTGCCGCCGACTTTGTTCAAATAGGTCAACACGGTGGCGGGCGACATTTTTTCGCCATTAATCGACACGATGTCGCCTTTTTCAAAGCCTAGTTCAATGTATTCGGCTTCGTCAGGGGCATTTTCAGGGCTAACCGTCCACAACCACATGTCTTCTTCTGGCTCGTCGGCAGGGTTTTCCAAAGCCAGGCCTTCGTAAGAGATGTGCAATAGGTTGGCGTCCATAGAGTATGGGCTGCCGCCTGATTTACGTTTGGTGATGTCAATGCCGTTTTGGGCGGCATAGGCCAATAGTTTTTCACGGCTCAGCAAATCCCACTCACGCCAAGGGGCAATCACCTTCACGTCGGGTGACAGGGCGTAATAGCCCAGCTCGAAACGCACTTGGTCATTGCCTTTACCGGTTGCCCCATGGGACACGGCTTGCGCACCCACCATGTTGGCGATTTCAATTTGGCGCTTGGCGATTAAAGGACGCGCAATCGACGTGCCCAATAGGTATTCGCCTTCGTAAATGGTGTTGGCACGGAACATAGGGAACACGTAATCTCGGACAAACTCTTCGCGCAGGTCTTCAATATAAATATTTTCAGGCTTAATGCCCAAATCAATGGCTTTTTGTCGTGCGGGCTCAACTTCTTCGCCTTGACCTAAGTCAGCCGTAAAGGTTACCACTTCACATTGGTAAGTATCTTGTAACCACTTTAAAATCACCGAGGTGTCTAAACCGCCTGAGTAGGCGAGCACCACTTTTTTAATATCAGACATGAAACTACTTTCTTTGATGGTTGAGATTAACGAGCGCTCAAAACGCGTGCCACACTATTTATAGAATTAGAAGACCAAACACGAAAACAAGGCATGAAATACGGTTATTGACGTATTCCATGCCAAAGGGCAAAATCAGGATATGATTTTGCCCAGATCAGATTGTGTTCAATCATTACGCTTCATTATACACATTGACGCCTGCTCGACCACCCCCTGCGGGCGCTTTTTTGCCTTTTCTTGCGGCGAGGGCTTTTTGGAGGTTTGTTTCATCATGCACACACCGTTTCAAAATGGCCCTGCGGTCACATTTAACGAGCCTATTGAACTACTTAAGGCCTGCCATGGCAAAGTGACGCGTTTTAGCCAAGACCTGCTCGCCCTGCCCGCTTACGTGGCCCAACACGGCGTGAATGCCGTGGTCGTGGCCGCCATTACCCAAATCCGCCACTACTTTAATTTAGGGGCCAAACTTCACCACCAGGACGAAGAGGTCAACCTGTTCCCCCTGCTGATTAAGTATGCCCCCCACACCCAAACGCAGGTACAGGCCTTATTGTGTGATCATCAACGACTAGATCGTGCCTGGCAAGGCGTTGAGGCCAGCCTGCTGCAGCTGCTACACCAGCCCCACACCGACTTAAGCCTGCTCAGTGCCTTCGCCCAGGCCTATGCCGACCACATTGCACGCGAAGAACCCCTGTTTGCCGTGGCCTTAGACACCATTCCGGCTGCCCTACTCGGCAATATGGGCCACCTCATGGCCGAGCGTCGCCAGCAGCGCCCATAAAAAAACGCCTTGCGTCAGCCGCAAGGCGTATGATCGCTACCCCAACTTTATTTAACGCCGGGATACTCGTTAATGATTTGCTGCAGCTTCAGCTGTTCTTTCTCTAGCTTCAAACGTTTTTTCTGGGCCTTGTCGGCACGCCCTTGCGTCTGCGCCTGCTGAATGTCTAATTCTACCTCTTTGATTTTGATTCGCTGCTTGTCGGCCTTATACTGCTGGTCGCGCACTTCATTGGCGTCCACGCAATAGGTTTTCACATTGGCCAAAGCGCGCTCCAAGCCCGCCACACGGTGACGATTGCCATAGGCC
>JAGNPU010000114.1 GCA_017989485.1 Neisseriaceae bacterium | reverse complement strand
GGCGATGCTAAGGGGCTATAGGCCGTCTAAGAAACGCTCTACGTCTAGGGCTGCTTGGCAACCGCTGGCGGCGCTGGTAATGGCCTGACGATAGATGTGGTCTTGTACGTCACCGGCGGCGAATACGCCTTTAATGCTGGTTTGACCGGCATTGCCTTCGCGGCCGCCTTCGGTGATCAAGTAGCCGGTTTCGTCCATGTCTAACTGACCTTTAAAGATGTCGGTGTTAGGGTTATGGCCGATGGCAATGAACACGCCTTGAACCTGAATGTCTTCGGTGCTGCCGTCGTTAAACTTGATGCGGGCACCGTTCACGCCGCTGTTGTCGCCCAAGACTTCGTCTAGGTTGGCATTCAGCTTCAAGGTGATTTTGCCTTCGGCAACGCGTGACATCAGCTTGTCGACCATGATTTTTTCGGCGCGGAAGGTTTCGCGGCGGTGAATCAAGGTCACGTGGCTGGTGATGTTGGCCAAGTATAGGGCTTCTTCCAAAGCCGTATTGCCGCCGCCGACCACGGCCACGTTTTGGTTTTTGTAGAAAAAGCCATCACAGGTGGCGCAGGCAGACACGCCTTTGCCCGCAAAGGTTTCTTCACTGGGGATGCCTAGGTATTTGGCCGACGCACCGGTGGCAATAATCAGGGCATCACAGGTGTATTCACCCATGTCGCCGATTAAACGAAACGGGCGTTGTTGTAGCTGGGCGGTATGAATTTGGTCAAACACCATTTCGGTGCCGAAGCGCTCGGCGTGGGCCAAGAAGCGTGCCATCAGTTCAGGGCCTTCCACACCATTTGGGTCTGCTGGCCAGTTGTCCACGTCGGTGGTGGTCATCAGTTGGCCCCCTTGCGCAATCCCTGTGATCAAGGTAGGGCTTAGGTTGGCACGGGCAGCATATACGGCTGCGGTGTAGCCTGCAGGGCCAGAGCCCAAAATAATCAATTTACTGTGTTTGGCTTCGCTCATAACAGCGTCCTTTCAATAGTCGGTCTTAAATATCAGGAGGACAGTATCGGCCATGATGGCCGATAGGTCTAATTTATTCTTTTATTAATGCGATAGTGTTTTTTGATAACAGCTCATCGCCCGCATCGTGTACCCAAACCGGGGACAGGTCATTCAGGCATTGGGTATGGCCTAAAGGGCACACCCGCTCAAAGCAAGGGCTGCAATCTAGGTTTAAGGTCATGATCTTGGCCTGGTTGCTTAGCGGCGGGGTAAAGTCGGGGCTGGAAGAACCATATAAGGCCACCAGCGGTCGTTTCAAGGCCGCAGCCACGTGCATTAAGCCCGAATCGTTACACACGACCAGCTCGCTCAGACCCAGCAAATCAATCGCCTCGTCTAGGCCGGTGATGCCGCAAAGATTGATGCACACGTTGCCGGAAAGGGTGTTGAGCTCATTGGCAATGGTGGCGGCGTCTTTTTTCGAGCCGAACAGCCAGATTTGCTTGCCTTCGGCATGATACCGTTTGGCCAAGGCGGCAAAATGTTCGGCCGGCCACTGTTTGGCAGGGCCGTATTCGGCGCCGGGACAAAAGGCCACGACGGGCTTGTCTAGGGTGAGGCCAAATTTTTGCAAGGCCTGTGCCTGAGCCTGAGGGTCTACGCTGAGGCGAGGATGAGGCACGGTCGGCAAGGGAAAGCCATAGGGCTCCGCCAGGGCAAAAAAGCGGTCCACCATTTTCGGTAAGGCCACTTCATCCAACAGATAAATGTCGTTGAGCAAGATGCGGCGTGATTCGCCTAGGTAGCCAGTGCGGACTTTAATGCCGCTAAAAAACGGCACCAGGGCTGACTTTAAAGAATTGGGTAACACGATGACTTGATCAAAGCCCAGCTTGCGTAAGGCCTTACCCTGTTTGTAGCGGTCCAGCAGGCGTAGTTCGCCGTGCCCAAACGGGTTTAAATGGGTGTGCTGCACTTCTGGCATCCGGCTGAGCAGCGGAAACGTCCACGCGGAGGCGTAGACGTGTAGCTCAAGGTCAGGATGGTGCTCGTGGAGGCGACGAAACAGGGGTTGCGCCATGACGCAATCCCCAATCCAAGAGGGGGCAATAATCAGTATTTTATGCGTCATTGCGCGTTAGTGTCCTGCCGGTGCGTCACCAATAAGCTTGTATACGGTGCCACAATAAGGACAGCGGGCTTGACCCTCTTCCAAGGGCAAAAACACGCGAGGATGGTTGCTCCAAAGGGCCACGCCTTCGGTGGGGCAATGCAGGGGTAAATCTTTGGCCGTGATTTCAATCACGTTATTAGGACGAACGTTGGTAGACATAGTGTGGCTCCTAAAACAACAGGCAACGCAACCGTTGCCTGTGATGCATAAAACAAGGTTAGTCGATGTAGGTTAACCAAGACTCATAGTCTGGGTTTTCGCCTTTGACAATGGCGAAATAGCGGGCCTGAATCTCTTCGGTAATTGGGCCGCGGGTGCCTGCGCCAATTTGACGGCGGTCTAGTTCGCGAATCGGCGTCACTTCGGCGGCGGTGCCACAGAAGAAGGCTTCGTCAGCAGAATACATTTCGTCACGGGTAATGCGTTTCTCAACGACTTCAAGGCCCATGTCTTTGGCAATGTGCAACACGGTGTCGCGGGTAATGCCTTCTAAGGCAGCGGTTAAGTCCGGGGTGTACAATTTGCCATTGCGGTAAATAAACACGTTTTCACCAGAGCCTTCGGCCACATAGCCATCGACGTCCAGCAATAAGGCTTCATCATAGCCGTCGGCCGTGGCTTCGTTGTTGGCCAAGATCGAGTTCATGTAGTTGCCGCTGGCTTTGGCCTTACACATGGTCACGTTGACGTGATGACGTGAGAACGAGCTGGTTTTGATGCGGATGCCGCGGGTCATGCCTTCTTCACCCAGGTAAGCGCCCCAAGCCCAAGCGGCCACGATGGCATTCACGTCTTTTTCTGCGGGGGCCACGCCCAGTTTTTCAGAACCATAAAACGCCATTGGGCGGAAATAACATTCGTTCAGCTTGTTGGCTTTGACCACGTCGATGTGGGCCTGATTCATTTGCGCTTTGGTGTAGGGCAGCTTCATGTTCAAAATGTGTGCAGAACGGAAAAAGCGATCGGTGTGATCTTGTAGACGGTAAATGGCAGTGCCCTTAGGGGTTTTGTAGGCGCGCACGCCTTCAAATATGCCTAAGCCGTAATGCAATGAATGCGTTAAGACGTGTGTGTTGGCGTCGCGCCAGTCTACGAGTTTTCCGTTATACCAGATGAAACCATCTTTATCTGCCATGGACATGATGTACTGCTCCTCAGTGTTTTAAAAAATGTTTTTATTTAAATGGGCCAAACTTGATCGTCTGATTATACATGGCCTGTCGTGGCTGAACATAGCCCAAAACAGCATCTGGGTCTGAATTTCCGCAATCTCTATGAAAAACTTAAAGATATTGCTTCTGAACCATTGATGCCTGGCCACCACAGGGGCATGAATTGAGCCTTTTGCCTTGATTTTCGTCAAATTCTGCCGCCATGCCCTTAAAATTAGTCGTTTACTGCGCTGGCTTCGCGCATAGACAAGGCTTCTTTAATGTCTACGGCCACGATGCGCGACACGCCTTTTTCCTGCATGGTCACGCCCACCAACTGCTCGGCCATCTCCATGGTCAAACGATTGTGCGAAATGTATAAGAACTGGGTATTGACGCTCATTTCCTTCACCAGCTGACAAAAACGGCTGGTATTGGCGTCGTCTAGCGGCGCATCCACCTCGTCCAGCAGGCAGAACGGGGCGGGGTTGAGGCTAAACAGGGCAAACACCAGGCTCATGGCGGTTAAGGCCTTTTCGCCACCGGACAATAAGTGGATGGTGCTATTTTTCTTGCCGGGTGGCCGCGCCATAATCGACACGCCGGCGCTGAGCAAGTCGTCGCCGACCATCTCCAGCTTGGCTTCGCCACCGCCAAACAGGGTGGGGAAGAACTTCTGTACTTTTTCATTTACTGCGTCAAAGGTTTCTTTAAACAGCGCCTTGCTTTCGTCGTCGATTTTGGCGATGGCGTCGGTCAAGACGGCCATGGCCTGCGCCAGGTCTTCGCCCTGAGTTTGGTAATATTGGGCGCGCTGTTCCGCCTCTGCTAATTCTTCTAAGGCGGCTAAGTTCACCGCGCCCAAGCCCTCAAGCAGGCGGGCCAGCTCGACTATGTGTTGGGTCAGGGCCTCTGGCGTGGTGGACAGGTCACTGCGCTGTGCGCGCAGGGCTGCCCAATCGGCCGCCTGGGCGTCGAGCTCCTCTTTAAAGCGGGCCGTCTGTATTTGGGCTTCTTGCTGGCTTAATAGCTGGGTTTGCACCGCTTGCTGTAGCTGCGGCTGCCGCGCGCTGAGCTGCTGTTGTTGGGCATTGAGCTGCAGGCTTTGCTGGCGTATCTGCTCTAGGCTTTGTTGCGCCTGCTGCAGCTGTTCTTGCACTTCTGCCTGGGTGGCCTCTAGGGTCAACAGCGCCTGCTGCTGCTCCTCATGCTGCTGGGCGTCGTCGTGGCCTAGGGCTAATTCATTTTGTCGTTGGGTCAGGGCCAGATGTTGGCTGCCTATGTGGGCCAGCTCTTGTTCGGCCTGGGCAATGCTTTGCAGCAGTTTTTGCTCGGCAATTTGCTCCAACCCTAGCTGGCGATTGGCCTCGAACACCATGGCTCTGGCCTGCCTTACGGCCTCTTGCTGCGCCTGGCGCTTGGCCTGGGTGTGCTGATGGTCGTCGCCGAGGGCATACAGCGCTTCTTCTAGTTCGACCGCGGTATAGGCGTGGGTTTCTAAGGCCATGGCCAGCTCGGCTAGGGCCTCTTCATTGAGGGCGTACTCGGTGTCAATATGCTGTTGGCGCAGCTGGGTTTGGTTGGCACGTTCCAGCAACTTGGTGGCTTGGGTATTCGCCTCGCGCAGGGTGTCGTTGAGCTGTTGCAGCTGCAGCTTGTGTTGGCGGTTAATCTGCAGCTGTTGGGCATGCTGTTGCTGATGCTGGGCCACGACCTCGGCGATGCGTTCACACTCGGGCACCAGCGTGCTCAATGCCTGCGCCAGCTCGGTCATTTGTTGCTGTCTGGCCAATTGATTGTCGGCCGGATGCTGGCCCACCACGTGGATGCTGTGGGCGGTGACCACGTCACCTTCTGGCGTCAGCCAACACTGTTGGCCCTGTAGCTGAGTCTGCTGGGCGATGGCCACATCCAGGCTGTCGGCACAATAAACGGCGCCCAGCCATTCGGCAAGGGCGGCGGCAAATTCACCTTGGGCAGTGATGTGCTGTAATACGGGCGTGAAGTCGCCGTGCGCGATAGGCGTTGCCGCCCCTGTCTGCACCGCGGCCAGCGGCGGTCGCTCGGTTTGCGCACCGAATAAGGCCGCAGGCGCTAAGCGGGCATTCAGCCGCTCACCCAAAAACACCGACACGGCCTGTTGCCACAGAGGGGCAACCTGAATCTGCTGCCACAGTGCGGGCGCTTGACTGAGGCCAGCCTCGGCCCAAAAAGGGGTTGCCGACTGTTGTGCCGTGGTCAGCAAGGCCGCGAGGGCGTCGTGTTGGGCGCTGAGCCTGAGCTCTTGGGTGGTGAGGGCCTGCTGTTGGGCTTGAGCAGCCTGAATGCTGGCGGCAACGGTGTCTAAGGTGTCTTCGCTGTGGGCCAATAGCTCGGTGAGGGTGGTGTATTGGTGTTGCGCTTCTTCAACCTGTTGCTGTGCGGCCGCGACGCTGGCCGCATCGGGTACGTTTAGCTGCGCCAATTCGTCGGCCAGCGCCTGTTGCCGTTGGCCGAGCTGCTGTTGCTGTTGTCGTTTGTGGCTTTGGGTTTGCTGCGTCAACTCTAGGCTGCGTTTGAGCCGATTGTGTTCATCGCTTTGGCTTAAGTAGGCGTTTTCCAGCTGCGCCATCTGGTCTTCCAGCAGGGGCAGTTGCATTTGCGCCTCTTCCACCTTCATGGCCCAGTCTTCGACGATGATTTGCTTTTCGGCCAAGACCATTTGCGCTTGGGCCAGCCGTTCGCTGGCGACGACATTGGCTTGGGCCAGCTGGCTGATCTGGGCGTCGGCTTGTAACTGTTCACGCTGCAGGCGTTTTTGGGTGTCTTGCTGGTGGCGAATTTGCTCTTCTAGGCGCGCCAATTGTTCTCTGACCATGGCCCACTGAGTTTGGATCTGATTGACGGCCGCTTGGGCATCGTATTCGGCCAGCTGTTGCTGATAAAGCGACTCGTTGATCTGGGTCAGGCCGAGGCCGATTTCTGCCTGTTCGGTTTCTAAGGCCGCCAGCGCCACGCGCGCCGTCTGTTCGGCTGCCTGTGCTTCATCATGGCGCATCAACGCCAGCAGGTTTTGTTGGTGGTGTAGGTT
>JAGNPU010000113.1 GCA_017989485.1 Neisseriaceae bacterium | reverse complement strand
GACCAATCCCTATCCGTCCATCTCCATGATTCCGACGGCCACAACCATCCGCTTTGATCGGCGATTATTGGTGGGTGAAACCCAGGCCCTCGTCCTACAACAGATCGAAGACTGCTTGCATGCTGCCGGCGTCACCGACTTCACCCTCGCCATCAGCCAAGACAAGGTCACCACCTTTACCGGCATCGAGGCCTCGCCAGAACGGTGGTTGCCGGCCTGGCAAACAGAGGAAGACACGCCCTTGCTGCAGGCCACTCGCGCCGCCGTGGCCACGGCCGGGCTGGACACGTCGATTGGCGCCTGGCCTTTTTGCACCAACGGTTCAGAATCTGCGGGCAAACGCCACATCCCCACCGTGGGCTTAGGCCCAGGCAATGAGGAAGACGCCCACACCATCGATGAATCCATAGACGTCGCTCAGCTGATTCAGGCACAAAGCATTTACGCCGAAATGGTCACCATGCTGTGCACGTAAACCCCGCTCAAACCCAAACACACCCATCAAGATAATTAAACAAGCCCCCTCGGCCAACGCCGAGGGGGCTTAATCGTGAACGCGCAGGGTTTGTCCCGCTCACAAAGACGCTGACGCCTTGCTACTCTTTGGACGCAACGGCTTCAGGCGCGCGGGTCGCAGAGGGCGTTTCGTCTTCATGCACGATGTAAATACACTTGTCGCGATACGCTTTTTGCTTGCGCATGTCTTGATTGGCGATTTTCAACAACGACAGCATCAGGCCCACCAAAATGATGATTAACGGTGCCCCCGCAAAAATCGAGGCGGTTTGCAAAATAGACAGGTCGCCAAAGAACAACAAGACCGCAGGCACGAAGCACAACACCAGCGCCCAAAACAAACGGTTCCAGCGCACCGGCTCGTCATCTACCTCTTTTTGGGTCACCGCAGCCAAGATATAAGACACGGAGTCATAAGTTGTGGCCGAGAAAATAACCACCAGCACGGTAAACGTAGCAATCACCACTTTCCCCATGGGCAGCGTCGACAGCACAGAGAAGATGGCCACGGTGGCGCCTTCGGTATTCACAATGCCGACCACGTCTAGGGCATTGGTCAACTGTAAAAACAGGCCGTAATTGCCCAAGATGATGAAGAAGAACGCACACCCTAGGCTGCCAAAAAATACGGTGCCGACGATGATTTGTCTGAGGGTACGGCCTTTAGAAATCTTGGCGATGAAAATGCCGATGGTCGGGGCAAACACCACCCACCACGCCCAGTAAAAAATGGTCCAATCCTGTGGGAAACCGCTGTTTTTAAAGCCCACATGATCGTACTCGCGAAAGGCTTCTATCCACGTCATCATGCGAAACGCACTGGTTAAAGAGCGCCCCATGCTTTCCAAGCCGACTTCCAGCATAAACAGCGACGGCCCACACACAAACACAAAGGCCAACAGCACTGCCGCCAGATAAAAATTCACATTGGCCAACAGCTGAATGCCTTTTTTCATGCCGCGGTAGGCACTGAATGCGAAAATAAAGGTGGTCAGCAGCAACACCAACAGCTGCATCCATACCGTTTGTGGCAGCCCAAACAAACGGTGTAAGCCCTCGGTAATCATGGGAGAGGCCAGGCCCAAAGAGGTGGCACCGCCCCCGATCATGCCGATGACAAAGAAAATGTCTAAGGTTTTGCCCCAGCGGCCATTCACCACTTTCTCACCCAATATCGGCGTCAGGCACTGGCTGATTTTCAACTTTGGCTGCTTACGGACGTGGTAGTAATACGTCATGATTAAGGCCGGCACCAAATAAATCATCCAGGCCAAAGGCCCCCAATGAAAAATGCCGTACGTGGCCGCCCACTCCACCGCCTCTTTCGTGCCGCTGGCCAAGCCAAAAGGCGGTGACTGATAGTAATAAGCCCATTCAATCGTGCCCCAATACAGAATGCCAGAGCCAATGCCGGCGCTGAACAGCATCGCCGCCCAGGATAGGGTTTTGTATTCTGGCTCTTCATCCACCTCGCCCGCCTTGATTTTGCCGATGTCGGAAAAGCCGATATAGGTCACAAAAATCACGCACAAAACCGCCACCCCGTAATAAAATACCCCCACATTGGTGGTGACCAAGCGTTTGGTGGCCCCCACCCATTCGGCGGCGCGGGAGGGAAAAAAGATTAAGGGCAAGGTAATGGCCAGCAAAATCAGAATCACCCCAAAAAAAGTAAATTTATCGATTGAGGTGTCTATCTTTCTCGTTTCTGGTGTTAACGTTTTCATGATTTGTCTCTCTCTTTGTAGAAGCTATTTATATTTATATTTCTTATGTCATGACGATTGTGCTCATAAATCCAAGGTAATGTGTGGTGACCGGGCACGCGACACGCAAATCATCATCGTGGCCTGGGCCGCTTTCTCCTCATCGCTTAAATAAGCGTCTAAATGAATGGCTTCTCCCGCCACAATCGCGGTCTCACAGGTGCCGCAATACCCTTCTCGACACAGGCATTCCACCGCAATGTTTTGGCGTTCAATCGCTTGCAAAATGCTTTCGTCTGGCCCCACCCAAACGTCTTTTTGGCTTTTCGCCAACGTCACGGTAAACCCTTGGGCCCCATCTGCCGCCGTGGGCAGCACGGCGTGGAATTTTTCATAGTGGATGCATGCCGCGTCATAGCCTGATGCCGTTGCGGCCTCGACCACGGCATCGATTAACGACAGCGGCCCACACACATACACGTGGCTGCCCGCGGGCTGGGCCCCTACCGTGTCCAAAACCGACAGCAGCTGCCCCTGACTGGCGTCGTATAAAAACAATTTTGTGGGCCCTAAATCTTGCTGCAGCCGTGCCACATAGGCACCGTGGGCGGCAGAGCGAAAAGCATAATGCAGCTCAAAATCCGCCCCCTGCGCCTGCAATTCTTCAATCTGGGCAAGAAAAGGGGTAATCCCAATGCCCCCAGCAATCAACACCTGTTTATGGGTCCCTGCGGTCAAGGCAAACAGGTTGTTCGGCGGCGTCACCCGCACATGCGTGCCCACCCCCATGCCCTCATGAATCAACCGCGACCCGCCGCGGCCCTCATCGTCTCGCCGCACCGCCACTTGGTAGTGCTGCCGCTGCCGGCATGACCCCATGAGTGAATAGGCATTGGCATGGCGCTGCTCGCCCTCGCCAAACTGCACAATAATGTGGCTTCCCCCCGTGAATGTGGGCAAATCCCCGCCGTCTACCGCGGCCAAGGTCAATTCTTTAATCAGCGGCGTCACCGCCACAACCTTTGTCACCACCATGTCAATCATGTTGTTTGGGTCTGTCATGCTTTGTTCTCACTCACTAAAATGCCATACACATATATTTGGTCTCAAGAAAATCTTCAATCCCATATTTAGACCCCTCCCGTCCGAGGCCTGATTGCTTCACTCCCCCAAAAGGCGCCACTTCATTGGAGATGGCCCCGGTGTTAATCCCCACCATGCCAAACACCAGCCGTTCCGCCACCCGCCAGATGCGGGCGTGGTTGTCACTGTATAAATACGCGGCCAACCCATAAATGGTGTCATTGGCGGCGGCAATCACCTCAGCCTCATCGCGAAACGTGATGATGGGCGCCACCGGCCCAAAAATTTCGTCTTGCACCAGAGCCATCTCGGCGGTGACGCCGGTCAACACGGTGGGCGCATAAAACGGGCCACCCAAATCATGCACGTGACCGCCGATGGCGATTTGGGCCCCCTTGGCCACGGCATCGGCCACCAAAGCCTGCACTTTGGCACAGGCTTTGGCATTGATGAGCGGGCCCACCTGGCTGTCGGCCATCATGCCGTCCCCGACCTTGAGCTGGGCCACGGCCTGAACCAAGCCCTCGGTAAAGGCCGCGGCCACCGACTCATGCACGTAAAACCGATTGGCGCACACGCAGGTTTGGCCGGCGTTGCGAAACTTGGCCAGCATGGCCCCGGCCACCGCCTGATCAATGTCGGCGTCGGCAAACACGATAAAGGGCGCGTTGCCGCCCAACTCCAGGCCCAGCTTTTTGATGGTGGGCGCGCATTGGCTCATCAATAGCCGCCCCACAGGGGTCGACCCGGTAAAGGTTAACTTGGCCACGTCGGGGTGTTGGGTCAGCACCGCACCAATGGCCACCGCATCTCCGGTGACCACGTTCAACACGCCTGCCGGCAAGCCCGCCTGCTGGGCCAGCTTGGCCAGGGCCAGGGCCGTGAACGGGGTTTCATTGGCCGGCTTGAGCACCAAGGTGCACCCTGCGGCCAAAGCGGGTGCAGCCTTACGGGTCATCATGGCGGCAGGGAAATTCCAAGGGGTAATCGCCGCCACCACGCCGATGGCCTCTTTCGTCACCAGCAGGCGCTTGTCTGCCGCCACCGTCGGGATGATGTCCCCGTAAGTGCGCTTGCCCTCTTCCGCAAACCAGCGCACAAATGAAGCGGCATAGGTGATTTCGCCCTGCGCCTCGGCCAAGGGCTTGCCTTGCTCTAAGGTCATGAGCCGCGCCAGATCGTCACTGTTTTGCTGGATTAAATCAAACCAGGCGGTCAAATAATCTGCACGGGCTTGTGCGGTTAAGGCACGCCATGCGGGCAATGCCGCCTTGGCCGCCAAAACGGCGGCGGTGGCTTCTGCCTGCCCCATATTGGGCACCGAGCCCAATACCTGGCCCGTCGCAGGGTTATCCACCTCAACCCGAGCGGCCATGTCGGCCCCCACCCACTGGCCATTAATCAACCCGGCCTGCTGAAATAAGACATGTGCTTGCATGTGTGTTCCTTATGGGCCCGCACGCCGGCGAGCCCAGGTTAGCGGCCTTAATCGGCTTGATGATATTGGGCCACCAGCTGGTGAAAATGGGCGATGCCGTGCTCGCTAATGCCCGAACGTTGGTTGTCGACCATAATGCGGCCTTGGCCACGATAGCCCCGTGATTGCAGGCCACGCTGTACGCTCTCCACCAGGTTCAGGTCTTCAGGGCGGAACACCGTGCGATACCACTCAATCAACTGCTTTTGCTCTTCGGTCAATGCTTCATTCACAAAGTAAATGTCGTAATGCTGCATGGTGGTTTGCGCATCCACGGGGAACTCATAAATAACCGTCATAAAATCGCCGCCAGGAGGCACATTAAACATGGTGGATGGCCATGCCCAAAAGCCATTAAACGACGGATCTTTCACATTAGGGTCCAGCTTGAATGACTTTTCTGATGAGCGTGCATAACCATGTTGCAAAGTCCAATTGCCATGCATGGTGTGCCAATATTTATCCACCTGTACGGAGTCAGAAAACCCTGGGTGCGCTGGCCCACAGTGGTAACACTCCATGTAGTTATCCACAATAATCTTCCAGTTGGCCGGGGTTTCGGTCACAAATCGTGCAGCCAGTTTCAAATCCTTCACCACGGCACAGGTTTCGTTCAGCTTCTGGGCAAAGCCGCTGAGTTGATCCTCGACACACGTGGCTTGCTCATCCATGTTAATGAAGACAAAGCCTGCATACTCTTCTACCTTCAAGCCCACCAGACTGGATTTTTCCTTATCAAAGGACACCACATGCTCACAGTTACGGGCCAAGGCCAGATCGCCATCTAATTTAAACGTCCACGCATGGTAGGGACAGGTGATGACATTCTTCGCTCGGCCACTGCCGGTCATTAACTCATGCCCCCGATGTGGGCAAACATTATAAAAAGCACGCAATACCCCATCTTTACCGCGGACGATTAAGAGGTTTTCCCCAATCACTTTGCGGGTAATGTAATCATTGGGCTTGGCCAATTCACTGCCATGCGCGACACACAGCCAGCTCTTGGCAAAAATGGCCTCTTTTTCGTGCTCAAACACGCCTGCATCGGTATAAAAGCGCTTGGGAAAGGTGTACGCCACTTCGGGGTTGGCACAGAAATCTTTGGGTAGGGTTGCTTTATCGTTCATGATGCTCATTCCTTTATCGTCATATAAATTGGTCTGGTGGGGCTGCTGGCTCAGGCAAGCATGCCCTTGATCACGGCCAGCCATTGTTGGTATAGGGCGCGGCTGTCGGCGCAATAACGGAGGCTGCGAAAGCATCCGTGTACCAGGCCTTCGCCCACAAAATAATCTACGGCCACGCCGGCGGCGGCCAGCTGGTCGGCATAGCTGCGGCCCTCATCCAATACCGGGTCATACGCTGCCGCGGCAATGACGGTGGGCGGATGAGCGGCCAAGGCCGCCGCCGTCAAGCGTAATGGCGACAGCCGTGGGTCATTCAACTCGGCCGCTGTGGCATAGCCCGCATACGCCGCCTGCAGTTGGGTCAGGCCGAATAAGGGCGCATAGGCATGGGTGTGATGGGACGGCAGGTCAAACGCCGTCGTCAACCAGGGGTAAATCAAGGCCAAGCCAGCAGGCGC
>JAGNPU010000112.1 GCA_017989485.1 Neisseriaceae bacterium | reverse complement strand
CCATGTCTTCAGGCCGTACCCAGGCATCAAACTCGGCCTCGCTTAAATAGCCCAAGGCCAGCGCCGACGCCTTTAAGATCGTGCCGTCCTTATGCGCCTTCTTGGCGATTTCAGCCGCCTTATCGTAGCCAATGTGGGTGTTTAATGCCGTCACCAGCATCAGCGAATCGTTAAGCAATTGGGTAATGCGCGCGCGATTAGGCTCAATCCCCACGGCGCAATGCTCGTTAAAGCTGCGCATGCCGTCGGCCAACAGCCGTACTGACTGCAGGAAATTATCGATAATCATCGGACGGAACACGTTGAGTTCAAAGTTGCCCGAGGCCCCACCGATGTTGATGGCCACGTCGTTGCCCAATACCTGGGCACACAGCATGGTCAAGGCCTCGCACTGGGTGGGGTTGACCTTGCCCGGCATGATGGAGCTGCCCGGCTCATTTTCAGGAATCGACAGCTCGCCGATGCCCGAGCGTGGGCCAGAAGCCAGCCAGCGCACGTCGTTGGCAATCTTCATTAAGGACGCCGCCAAACCTTTTAAGGCACCGTGGCTGTGCACTAAAGCATCACAGGTGGCCAGCGCCTCAAACTTGTTCGGTGCGGTCACAAACGGTGCCCCGGTCAGCTCGGCCAGGCGCTGGGCCACCCTGACCGCGTACTCTGGATGGGTGTTCAAACCCGTGCCCACGGCGGTGCCGCCTAAGGCCAGCTCGGACAGGTGCGGCAGGCTGTGCTCGATGTGGCGAATGCTGTTGCCCAACATCGCCACCCAGCCTGAAATTTCCTGGCCTAAGGTTAAGGGCGTGGCGTCCTGTAAATGGGTGCGGCCAATTTTGACCACATCATGGAAGGCAGCAGCTTTGCCTGCCAGGACGGCCTGTAGGGAATGCAGCTCTGGCAGCAGCTGCTCGCGCACGGCCAATACCGCCGCCACATGCATGGCGGTCGGGAACACGTCGTTAGAGCTTTGGCTTTTATTCACGTCGTCGTTGGGGTGGATGAGGCGATCCATGCCGCGCTCGCCGCCCAATAGCTCGGAGCCACGGTTGGCCAACACCTCGTTCATGTTCATATTGCTCTGGGTGCCAGAGCCGGTTTGCCAAATGGCCAAGGGGAATTCGGTCGCGTGCTGGCCGGCCAAAACTTCGTCAGCGGCGGTCATAATCGCCCCGGCACGCTCTGCCGGCAAAAGGCCAAGATCGCGGTTCACCGCCGCTGCTGCCTGCTTGGTTAAGGCCAGGGCATGAATCAACGCGGTCGGCATTTTTTCAGTGGAAATACGGAAGTGTTCTAAGGAACGTTGGGTTTGTGCCCCCCATAATTGGGCGGCGGGCACCTCGATCGGGCCCATAGAATCTCGTTCAATACGGTTACTCATGAATACGGTGTCCTTTTAAAAAAGAAATGGTTAAGCGCACTCGCCTCAGCCCCATGCCGCTTACCAGCAAGTCGTTTGATTCATTCACCCGTTTACTCTACGCCAATCTGGGCCGCCTGACCACAGCCTGGCAGCGCGCCCTATCGGGGCCGTAAAAAACCCCTATGTGGCCAGACATAGGGGCAGGGGCAACGGCAGGCCTAAGCCACAATAGGGGTTTCATGCAGATAAACCCACCGCCACTCGTCTGGGCTCACGGCCTGAATCTGGGCCACCGACAGCCGCTGCGTGAGTGCACCATCCAGAACGTGGGTTTCCTGATACTGCACCCATACCTCGTTGCCCGACACGCTGAGGGTCACCACGTCGCCAACGGTAATCGTCAGGCCGGGGCGTTTGCCCTTGCCGCCATGAAACAGCTGGCCGATCTCGGCTGCACCGACCCGGGTGCCGGCCGTGGTGACCATGTTAAAATCCGCAGCAAAGTGGTTCAGCAGCTGCGCACAGGCAACATCGGCATCCTGACCGGTAAATACGGCCGCAATCAAATCATGTAGCACCACCACGCTGTGATGGGCGATGGCTTCTGGATTGGGTTTGGCATTCATCATACACTCCTTGGTTGACGTAATTTGGCCACCGCCATGAGCGACAACAGGCCCAGTAAAGCGGCAACCATAAAGGTTGATTGATAAGCGGCAGCCGTCGCTAGCCGCTGTGAAAACACGCCCAGAATCATCGTCAACAGCGCCACGCCAATGCTGAACGACACCTGGCGATTGACGTTCCAAATCACACTGCCCTTGGCCAAGTCATCCCCCTCAAAGTCAATTAAGGCCGTGGTTTGGGCCGTATTGGCACACAGGCCGCCGCCCATCCCCATCAGCGCATAGGCCAACAGCAACAGCCCGATGGATGTCGGCCTTGCTGGCGACAAAGAACAGACAGGCAATGCCCAAGTTGTGGGCCACAATGCCCACGCTGAATAAAACGCGCGGCCCCAAGCGCGGGTAGGTGTAGCCACCGCCAAGCATGGTCAGCAACGCCCCTAGGGCGTACACAAACATAAAGCGCCCCGTGGCCTCTGCGCTAAAACCCACCTGTTGCTGTAAGTAAAAAATATTTAAGACATTCACTCCGGTAAACAGGCCGGGCACGGCGTAATACACCCAAACCGATGCCCGCAGCGAGCGGTTTTGCAACAACCGTAGCGACACAATGGCGAGGCTCGGTGCCAGACGCTCATGCCGCCTGTAGGCCCACAGCCAGAATAGGCTCAAGGCCAGGGCCAACAAGGCCCAACTGGCCTCACCCTGATCGCCATACAGCGACAGCGCCAACAGCAGCAAACCCAAACCTAGGCTCATCAACAATAGGCCTTTAAGGTCAGGTTTGGCTACCGGCCTTATGGCCTCAACCCGAATCCAGCGCCACGACAATAAGGCGGCCAACAACGCAAACGGCACGTTGCTGAAAAACACCCAACGCCAAGAGGCATGGTCGACGATCGCACCGCCGATGCTGGGGGATAGGGCCGGTGCCAGCAGCGCCACCGCCATCACCACGGTAGAAATTTTACTGCGCTGGGCCCCTTGAAACAGGCCAAACGTCAGCGCTTGGCCGACGGGTATCAACAGCCCACCGCCTACGCCTTGGATAAAACGCCAAAACACCAGGCCATAAACATCTTGGCTGAGCCCACACAGGGCCACCGCCACCGTAAAAATCAGCATGGACGCAGTCAGTAACGCGCGATGGCCATAGCGTGCGGCCAACCACGGCGCCAACGGCATGATGACGGTGAGGCCTAAAATATAGGCATTGGTGACCCAGGTCACCAATGCGGGCGACACCGCCATCTCGGCGGCGATGCTCGGCAAAGCAATGGCCGACATAAAAATATTGATGCAGTCGATGAAAAAACCGATTAAAAAAATCAGGGCGACCCGATGACGATAGCGCATGGTGTTTCCTCCAGAACGCGATTTTACGGTCGGCGGCTATCGGCGTCGATGCGATTGAATTAAAATGATTGATTGAGATTATTTAACAATGGGTGAATCATGCAAAGCCAAATGAAACAAATCCATACCTTTTTACAGGTGGTCGAATCCGGCTCGTTTACCCGGGCGGCAGAACATTTGAACATCAGCCGCGCCATGGCCAGCATAGACGTGAAAAGCTTGGAACAAAAACTGGGCGTCAGCCTCTTGGTCCGCAGCACCCGTAGCATTGCCTTGACCGAAGCCGGACAGTCGTTTTACCAAGACTTTAAAGCCATCCAAGGACAGATGGCCCAGGCTTTAGAGCGGGTGCAGCAGGATCACCATGCCATCAGCGGTACCCTACGCCTCACCTCAACCCACGAGTTTGGCCGCCAGTTCATCCTGCCCCTCATCGGTGATTTCTGCCACCAATACCCGGCTTTAGACATTCACTATGATTTTGATACGGCTTTAAGCGACCTCATCACAGAACAGCTCGATGTCGCCATCCGTTTGGGCACGCTTAAGGATTCCTCGTTTAAAAGCCGTCCACTGGGCCAATACGATATTGTTGCGGTCGCCAGCCCTGACTTTTTAGACCAATACCCCATTCACAGCCCCGAACAGCTCAACCATGTGCCATGGGTGAGCCAAAGCAGCTTACACGCCCATGGCAGCTGGCGCTTTAACCACCCGAGTCAGGCCAGCATCGTCGTCACCCCGCCTTACAGCCGCTATATGGCCAACACCACCAGCGCCGTACACGCCATGGCGCTGTCTGCTCTTGGCGTCACCATTTGCCCTTACTGGCAGGTGGCCGACGATCTGACTCAAGGTCGGCTGATACACCTGTGCCCAGAGTATCAGCTACCCCAACAAAGCATACAGCTGCTGTTTCCTAACCAGGCCTATTTGCCCCAAAAAACCCGCGTCTTTATCGATTTTCTTCTGGCCCACGTCAATACCCAAGCCTGGACCTTACGGCCATAAAAAAAGACGCGAACCAAGCGCGTCTTTTTAACCTGTGGATAAAATCAGCCTATGGGCTAAGCCTCTTCACCGTCAGGGACATAGGCCAATAGGTCACCAGGCTGACAGTGTAAATGCTGACAGATGGCCTCTAGGGTTGAAAACCGCAGCCCCTTTACCTTGCCCTGCTTGAGTAAAGACAGGTTTTGTTCGGTAATGCCCACCAGCGCCGCCAGATCTTTCGACTTCATTTTGCGCTTGGCCAGCATCACGTCCAGTTGGATTTCAATCGCCATGTTAAGCCTTAAATAAATTGTTTGTTTTCATCAGCCACCTCACTTGCCGCCCCCAGTATGCGCGCAATCATCACAACACTGGCCGCAATGAATAAGGCCACAAAGGCCGAGGGCTGTAAGCTTAAGCTCACCATCCGCTGCCCTGGTGGTGCCGTCATGGTAAGCCATAAGCTAAGCAATGGCTCGCATATAAAGGCCAACATCACCCACAAGGCCACCGCCTTACCCACTTTGCCCAAATGCAAAGCAGACGCCACGGTAAAATAATCGCCCCGACCATAACAGGTAAACAGCAAGTATAGCTGGTATAGGCCTAATGCCAAAACCAATAGTGGCAGCCCAGAAATCACCATGGCGCCTAGGGTCTGCCACCAGGGCATGGCCAGCACGTCTATGCCTAATGAAGGCACAAGGCGGTCGGTGAGGCCAAAGCCAAACCCAAGCCCTCCTTCTATAGAGGTTAGGTTAGGCCACAGCCAATAGGCCATATTCAACAGCAGCATGGCCGCCATCAAGGCCAAGGTCAGTAAAGACATGCTTTTGGCCGTATTGGCCAGTTTCTTGGTTTCCATCATCATCTCTCCTTCATGTAAGAGCCCTTATCTTAACTAAATTATTATTGTTTTGCAATCATTTTTTATCGTAATAAGATCATATAAAGATAACACCAACATGATATCCACAGAGTTATGCACAGGCCCGAATAAACCATTAACCCGCTCCCTAAAAGCCCATAGACGATTGGTTCAGTTGTTAATTTTGTTTAAACCGATAAAATTACTCAGCGGCGATTAACCGCGTCACGCCAGAAGTTATCCCCAAATCTAAAGGGTAAATACCCTAAAACAACGCCATACGGGCCTTTGGTCAGAAGGCCTAAGCAGCCATGCCATTCATGCTAGGGGCCCAATGACGGCATCCACGCCATCAATCAAAGGATTATCCCTCATGATTGATGGCCCAGACTGATGAGATTACGAGTGCCAGATGAGCAACCTTAGAACGCGATAAGCAGATTCACCCAAACACACCCACCCTATGTTTGTCCTCCTCAGCCTTTGGTGGTTGGTCAGGCCTGTGGATAAAACACTATGTGACTAACTGATTATTTACCCTGCCACCTACACCCACACAGACGCCAACAAAGCCCCCCACCGCCGTCATCCTCGCGCACGCGGGGATCCAGTCTATGATTCAGCGTGTGGCAACGTCTTCACCCACGATGACGTCCTGTGCATAAAACAACCTGTGGGTATTGTTCAGGCCTGATCACGCTTAAACCTATGTAGCCGCATTGGCAGCCACAGTGCCCCACGGCCAGCCTTTTCTGGATCCCCGCCTACGCGGGGATCCAGCCCATGATTCAGCGTGTGGCAACGTCTTCACCCACTATGACGTCCTGTTGATAAAACAACTTGTGGGTATTGTTCCCTTACCCATTAGGCCTCATCACGTTTAAGCCTATGTAGCCGCATTGGTAGCCACAGCGCCCCACGGCCAGCCATTTCTGGATCCCCGCCTGCGCGAGGATGACGGCAAAGGGAGATCATCCTGTGTATCAGCCTAAGCCATACAACACCATGCCCCAAACGCAATCAAGCCCACCGTCAGGTGGGCTTGATTCAAAGGCCTATAGGTCTCACGCTTAAGCGCGACCTAAAGCCTGTCTGCGCCCTTATCGAGGGCCACAGCATAGTACTAATACTACACATAAAATAAGCCCTGTAGCGTAGGCTACAGGGCTTAAGTATGGGGCGTTTGGCGATGACCTACTTTCACATGGGTATCCACACTATCATCG